>JAITFF010000053.1 GCA_031281515.1 Holosporales bacterium
TACGGTATTCCGACGAAGAGGCCAGTATCATTATTCGATCTTATTATCGGGGATAAAAATCCTGATTGCCTTTTCACTCCGAAGGCTGGATGCTTAAAATATGGCAAGAAAAAAACTGGCATTCCTTTGAAACGCAATTTAACATTACTGTATACGAATGATTTCTTTTTAGTATCGTATACCACCTTGTCTGCGGCGAGATCCCAGAGCGGAAGGGAGCAGTGAGTTTCGCTACACGGGGTATACGTTGCGTCGTTAAACGAAAACAGATGAGACTCTTTGGAGGCGTCACGAGCCCTGACCTTCGATGCATCGGTTAGGACAACGAGGAGGGCCTTAGCGATTGCATTTTCGAGGTCTTTGCCCAATTCAACATTTTGAGCCGCTATAATTTCCCCAGTCGGTTCTCGAATAATGGAATCCCCGTATAATCTGATGATTCCTGTTTTTTTGTGATACGAAATTTCATCGGCATGAAGCTCCCGCACATTCCCGTCCTCAAGATTTTGGGTCACGACGACCCCACCGGAAGCAACGATTGTACCAGAATCGATATCGTAGGCAATTTGTCTGGCCGATAGGACTACTTCAGCACAAGCCGCACAGCAATACAAAGAAACAGTCAAAATGATGCGGATAAAGAAGAGATTGCCCCTCAATCGCCGGCCGTATTTATTGGATAGCTGCAGATGTAGAATATACTAATTTCCCCTATGAAAGACATCACAATCGTTGTACAATGCCGGCGTCGATTGGGGGGGATTTTTTTATCGCTAGCCCATTTTAGTGGACAATGAAGAGAGTCTGCCTAATTGACGTATCCGGCTTTATTTACAGAGCATTCTACGGATTTCAAAACATAACCCGGCGCCTAGCTGACGGATCGACGATAGAAATCGGTGCGGTCTATGGCTTCTGTTCTTCAATGCTGAAATTGATGTCGACTTTCAAGAACGCTATGTTCCTGGCCGCTCTCGATTCATCTCGGCATACCTTCCGATCGGAAATCTACCCCCAATACAAGGCCAACAGGAAGTCGACCCCGCCGGAGCTGTCAGCGCAATTTCCAATAATCCGGGAAGCCTGTGAGTGCTTCGGTTTTAGGCCGTTAACCATTCCAGGGTTTGAGGCAGACGACATTATCGCCAGTTATGTTAAAACCATCGCTGAAAACCCGGGATACGAGATAATCGTTGTTTCATCCGACAAAGATTTGATGCAGCTCCTAAATTACGATCAGACTTACTCTAAAATCAGGCTCTATGATCCAATGAAGCAGAAATTTATTAACGACGGTGAAGTACTGGAAAAATTCGGAGTACCGCCAAGCATGATTCTGGATGTGATGGCCCTCATGGGAGACAGCTCCGATAATATTCCTGGGGTGCCAGGGATTGGGATCAAGACGGCCGCAGCTTTGATACGTGAATTCGGGTCCCTTGAAAGACTTATACAGAATCTGGATCATCTCCCAAAAAATAAGAAAAATGAAATTTTAAAAAAGGAAATTGATAAAGCGAAATTGTCCAAGACATTAGCAACCTTGAAAAATGATATCGAAGTCAATTTCCAGTATTCAGAAGCTATTCCAACTGACATCGAGGGTTTTTTAAACAAGTTTAACCTTGGCTCCCTCCTTTAGAGGCAATCTTCTTGGCCAAAAGAATCAATCTGATCACAGTAGCTTTTTTGGTGTCGAGATGTTGCTGAGCTTCATATGGAATAGATTTGACGGAGGGGAGGGCCGTATAATACACTGGAGCCGCGTGTGGGCTCATAGCTCAGTTGGTAGAGCATCTGACTTTTAATCAGAGGGTCACAGGTTCAAACCCTGTTGAGCCCACCATTGTGCTGATTCGTCTCCTTCGTCTAGGGGTCTAGGACACCGCCCTTTCACGGCGGCAACACGGGTTCAAATCCCGTAGGAGATGCCATCCTATCGCTCTGTAATGTTGTTTCTTTTGTTCCATTGTCTCCAGTTAGTTGCACTCTGAAAGTATTGTAGTGCTTTTCCTAGTAGTGCTGCGTCTTTGCTTCCCGTTTTTTTCTCGAAAATGTTGCCGTTTCTTGTGTATATTTCCGAATGTTTAATGGGTTTTAAGATACAGAGATCAGAGTCTGTTAAGTAACCGACCTGCTGGTAATTCGAAATGAAAGCTCTTCCGAAGCTGGTCGATAAAATATCATGACCAAAGAATTGACTCCTGTAAGACATGTTGAGGATGGCCAGAAGTGTTGGTCCGATATCGATTTGACTTGCTAGAGTGTGAATCTGCCTAGGTCTAACGTGCTTCGGTGAGTAAATTAGCAATGGAATATGATATCTCGTCGGATCGAGAGTGATTTTCCCTGCGGACCCGGCCGTGTGGTCTGCCGTTATTATGAACACTGTATCATCGAACCATTTCCGTCTCATCGCCGCATCGATAAACTTCCCGATCGCGAAGTCGGTATATTTAACGCCACCGGTTCTACCAGTTTTCGATGGAATATCTATCTTGCCGTCTGGGTACGTATACGGCCTGTGATTGGAAGTCGTCATGACCATCAGGAAAAATGGTTTCTTGGCCTCAAGTGATTCATCTGCTTCCTTTAAAACAACTTCGAACAAATCCTCATCGCATATTCCCCAGGCATTCGAAAAGGTGATATTTTTCTCGTCAATTTTGAACCGGTCAATAACATCGTATCCGTTATTTTCAAAGAAGTAGTTCATATTATCGAAATATCCGTACCCGCCGTACACAAACTTGCAGATATATCCATGATCCCTTAAGATGCTCCCGATCGTCGATAAATTTTCATTATTTTTGCGCCGAATTATGGAATTCCCTGGAATTGGCGGAATGGATAAATTAACGGCCGCAAGGCCATAGACCGTCCGCGTGCCGGTAGCAATAATGTTGGTAAATAGCATAGATCGGTCGAATAGCCTATCGATGTTGGGCGTTAAATTTGCTCGATTTCCAAAATGCTCTAAAAATTCTGCGGTCAAACTTTCAACCATAATTAGCACTACATTTAATTTTTTTTCCTGGGAGTGCGATTTAATGTATCTCGCAATCCCATCTCCCCTCAAAAAAGAGGAATTTTTTTCGTCCGACTGTATATCATGCCTTAAAGACTTCGTCAGAACATCCTGATTACCGGTTATATAAAATCTCTCGAATGGAAGGTCGTTGTGCCAGCATGCCGAAAAGAACTCATATAATCCGTTTTTTGATATTTCATTTGCATATCGATTTTCTGAAAATTCTAGCATCGAGCTATCGAAGCCCCAGAATACTAAACACATCAACGCAATTGCTGCATTAAAACTCATCCATTTAAATCGAGAATATATTGGGAGCGGGAGAAGTTTTGCGATACAAATAGAGACGACCGCCGTTACCAAAAGAATTATCGGGATATTATACGATTCTGCAATGTTTCCAATCACTTCTCTGGTGTATATTAAATAATCGACTGCTATAAAATTAAAGCGACTCTCAAATTCCTGCCAAAAAAGAAATTCAGCAATCGCCGTAAATATACAGAAAAAAAACCATTTAAAGTGCCAAATGATAACTGCATTTTTCCTTTTAGAAGCAAGATAAGAAGTTAGAATCACGAAAGGAGAAAGATAAATCAAGACTACTACATCACTGAGAATTCCGACCATAATGGAGGAAAGCATTTCAATGATAGTGCATTCTCCACTAATGCAAAACAGGACTATTCTAAGTATAAAGTTTACGACTACAAAACTTATCGAAATTGGATTCCAGCAGAATATTTGCCTCATTTCTACCTCAGCTTAAAAATATCATTCTCAACACTTCATGAACTTTATCGACGGAATCTATGGTCGCCATATCCCTTCTCAATCTGGTCGCCTCCCTGTTTCCCTTGCAGTAGTGTATCAGCACTCCCCGTGCTAGTTTTATCGCGGTTTCCGATCGATAAAATTCAAACATATTTTCCAGATGCTGTACCGCGATATCATATTTAACCTCAGCCAACGGGGGAGTACACAGTCGATTTCCGAGAGAGAGATAATCATGAATATATTTCAAAATCCATGGCCTTCCGAGGGCTCCGCGACCAATCATAACACCATCAGCTCCGCTCTCTTTCAGCGCCATTTCTGCCGAATCAATATCGACTATGTCGCCATTGACGATGACTGGTATGCTGACCAATCGTTTGACCTCAGCGACGGCTTCCCAATCAGCCTTCCCGGAATATAGCTGACTCCTCGTTCTTCCGTGGACAGTTATCATCGAGATTCCAGAATCCTGGGCAATTCGCGCCATATCGGCAGCATTTTTGTGCTCAGAATCCCAGCCGAGTCTCATCTTGAGAGTTACCGGAATTGGAACTGCTTTCACGACGCTCGACATAATCTCGGCCGCTAGTCCTTCGTTTTTCATGAGGGCGGAACCGGCTTCTGATTTTACGATCTTTTTGACCGGGCATCCCATGTTGATGTCTAAAAACTTAGCCCCAAGATCATGGGCGACTTTTGCGGCCTCTGCCATTATTTTTGGATCGGCCCCGACGAGTTGTATGGACGTAAGTTCATCATCTACTACGTCCATCATTTTCCTGGTCCTCTTGGCATCTCTGATAACGGCGTGACTTGCAACCATTTCGCTATACATCATAAAATTCCCGAATTTACGCACAATCTTTCTGAAGGGCAAATCGGTAACGCCCGCCATCGGAGCCAAAAAGACCCGGCTCCTTAGCTTCATGTTACCAAACACCAAATCTAACATTTCTCATTACTTTTATCTCTGCAGATTAAAACAGAGATTATAAATAGTAGGATGAGAGGAGTAGCCAGAAAGAACATACTGAATGCATCGGGAGGCGTTACGATTGCCGACAGGATGACGATCGCCAAAATTACTTCTCTCCAAAGTTTTTTCATAGTACTGACCCTGAGGATTTTCAACCTATCTAGTGCCAATATCAGAAGCGGCATTTGAAAGCTCAGTCCGAATACAAACATCAATAAAATTATAAATGACATGTTTTCGCCAATTTTGGGTAAAAAATCTGCATAATTACTATTATGCTTAATGAACATGGTAAATAAATTTGGAATTACGATGTAAAAGGCGAATGCTGCCCCGATTATGAAAAGTATTGATGCCGCGAAAATGATGCGAATAATTATTTTATTTTCATTTTCCGAAAGTGCTGGCCTTATAAACTTCCAAAATTGAAGAATAATGTAAGGGAAACAAAGTGTAAGAGATGAATAAAATGCAATTCGCAGATGAGTAGAAAAGATCTCGGAAATGGAAGTGTAAACCAGCTTGCTAGGTTGACCATCGATGGATTTCAAGATCTCAGTGAGAGGGCTCGCTACAAAATCGAATATTGAGTCGATTACCAGATAACATAATACCATCGATACAACGATGGCGCAGGCTGAATTAACGATAACGGACCTTAATTCGACTATATGTTCGAATAACGGCTTCGGTCTATCGCTCATATTTGCAGACTAAATTTTCCGTTCTCTCGTAATTTGCAACGAAAACATCAAATCCAAACGATGCCATAAAAATGAATCCGATTGTTACCAAGAATACGAAGCAGATCCAATAAAATTTTATAATCATCGTGAAGGTATCGAGCGAACGGATTAAGGCCAGCCAATGGTAATGATAGCAGAACATTTTACAATTGCCTTGGACAAAAAAACCTGGCCGCAGAAGCGGCCGAAGATGAACAGAGAGTGCACAATTACGAAACAATCAGAAGCAATCTCATTCACTTATTCTCAAATCGATGGGAAATAGACAATCGATCCTAAGAGACACAAGCTTCCAACCATCCCTAGGTCGTCATCGATACCTGCTTCTGGCGGCACTGCACCAACCTCATCCTCAGGAGTGGTACTCAAAGCAGCAGCTAATTCGGGCAAATTGCCTTCCACACTTATATCCATCACCAACTGAGTGGACCAAACGATTGCTCTCCGAAGCCAAATACCTAGATAATCCAAAAGCCCATCTGGACAAGAATCAATTGTATATCGGTCACAGATATCCCAAAACTCGAAGGGACCCGAGAAGTCCTTCGACAATCTTTCTCCCAAAATATGCCAACTCAGGCCAGTAGGATCAACCGATTCCCCAAGCTTCGGGTATGCAGCCAGAAGACTTTTCAACTGCATACTCTTAGCAACAATATCCTCCCTTGGCTTATCAGGAGTAGTCAGGAAAAGAGAGACTAACGGATGCGCTAAGTTCGTCACAGCACTAAACCACTCAGAGAAGCTCCCAAACACCATAGGTGGAACAGATGGATCTGATTCGGGTTCTCCCCCGAGCGGGCGGCGGGCATCCATCATCACGAGAGCATCCACCCAATCCGCATGAATCACATCATAGACCCAACTTGAGGTTTCCCCTAGAGCATCATTCAACTTGGCAAGAGCCTCATATTTTCCAAGAGGCATACCAAAAGTAACTCGGCCAAAGTATAAGTTGAGTGGCAGTTCCCACCCCTTGGATAGCGCCTTACCCAAAGTCAGGAAAGTGGGCACATTTCTCCCTAAGGAATAGCTCATAAATTCATCAGCTCTTATAGCATTCGACAACAGAGCCAACTGATTATTGATTACAGACTCAGCTACGTCCTCACCCCCATTCAATGCAAGAATCTTTGTCATGTGGTTGACCAGATTAAAGTATGCAGACAGCAGCATCTTACCGTTATCTAATTCAATGGGTAAGCCTTGACTCTCGATCTCTGACACGGGCCTATCATCAGAAGCTCCTCTGGCTCCCCAAGCCGTTACCATAAATCCCATCAAAAGTGGGATAGCTAATCGATTGATGTACATTAAAGTTCCTTCTAAAAGAAAATTCAACCAACACTGGCCTTTATACCCTATCCTCAAGGCACAAGCGAATTATTTCACCACTATTCTAAGCTCACCTACTCCAAGGCACTATACCAGACCTTCCTGGATTCGAAGCACATAGCCCTTAGAAAGACTAAAATGAGAGTATGGATGGGGAAAGTTGCAACTGACGATTACAACTTGTATGGTAGCCAGATTGCTTAGCGACAAATTCGGTGGATTTTTGGTTGGATATCAGATACAATCCCAAGATCGGGCAGGAAAGCAGAGCGGGCCTTTAGTTCAGTTGGTTAGAACCCTCCGCTCATAACGGAGTTGTCGTAGGTTCGAGTCCTACAGGGCCCACCATACCTGATTCAAGTTTTAGCATGTCGATCAACGCAGCCTTCAGTACAAATCGTCTCCTCGTCTTCTCCGACGATAACATTCTCACCGTCTCCGAATTGTCGTCGGCCATTAAAGGGACCATCGAGAAGAGTTACTCTTCAGTAAAATTACGGGGAGAGGTTTCCGGCGTCAAGAAGCACTCATCGGGCCACACGTACCTGTCCCTCAAAGACGATGACTCCATGATTAACACGATCTGTTGGCGGGGGACCAAGGTGGATTTCCCGCTGGAAGATGGGATGGAAATTATTGTCCGGGGCCGAGTTACCGTTTATCCGGCCAGATCTCAGTATCAGTTCATCATCGAGGAGGCCAGTATGGCGGGTGAGGGAGCCCTCCTCAAACTCCTGAATGACCGTAAAAAGCGGTTTGCAGAATTGGGATATTTTGACAAGAAAAATCCTATCCCAAAATTCCCGGAGATTATCGGGATTGTGACCTCGAAAACTGGGGCCGTGCTGCAGGATATGAGGAACCGCCTCGAGGATCGTTATCCGTTCTGCAAGGTCATCGTGTGGTCCGTGAATGTCCAGGGTTCCGTGGCCGCCGAACAGGTTGCCAACGCCATCCGTGGCTTCAATTTTATGACCGAAAAGAGGCCGGATGTCCTGATCGTAGCGAGGGGAGGTGGCAGTATCGAAGACCTCTGGCCCTTTAACGAAGAAATCGTTGTAAAGGCCGTCTACGATAGTCAAATTCCTGTCGTTTCGGCGATTGGTCACGAGACCGATACGACCCTCATAGATTATGCGGCAGATCTGAGGGCTCCGACTCCGACGGCCGCAATCGAGCTCATTACTCCCGTTTTGGATGATCTCATATTGCAGATTACTGAGAGCTATGGGAAGATCGGTTTCTTGATGGCCCGCATTTTCCGAGAACTTCACAATAGGATAAACAGTGCCGCGAAATGTTTTCGTTCTTCGCAGTTTGTAATTCTGTCCATCCGGCAGAAATTTGATGACAAGGATGGGAGATTTCTGGCGGCCGGGAATAACTACCTTCAGAGGGAAGGCATGAGGTTGAGGACAATGAAACTCGGCAATCTGAATAGTTATTTGATCCTGAAGGAGCAGAGATATGAGGTGGTAAGTGGATCGTTCGGTAAACAGATTGAGAATTTTATGAAACAGAGTGCGAGGAATATGGAGGTCCTGAGTAATAGACTCGAGCAGAGCTCCTTCAAAAAAATCTTGAAGAAGGGATTTTGCTTTGTTACCGATAAAAGTGGTAAGACAATCGAAAAGAAGGCGGAATTCGATGAATCGTTGGCGACTGGGTTTACCGTCCATTTTCAGGACGGGGAATCCATCATCAGATCGGCCTCTTAAATCAGGGATACAAAACATTCTTCCCTCTCCTTAAGATCCGATATCGACCAGACAAGTGCATCGACTCTATCCGGTGATTCCCTCATTTTGCCATCATATGACAGATTACACATCTGTTTTTCGAGCTCAAAAAATTCCCGGACATGGAAAATTCGATTTGACTCGTATAGCATAGAAATGGGCTCTGCCCTGGCGATTTTGCCTCTAATAGCTCTAACGGATTTAAACGGAATATTTGGATAGATTGTCGTTAGGACCTCCTTCACGAGATCACCCCCATTATTCGTTTCTGCGATAACGCATCCGGCGTCGTAATCTTTATATGCTCGGCAGACGATTTTGGCCCATTCTGGAGGTTTATACTTCCCGCTCAAATCGTCGAGGACGTACATTTTTCCGTCATATCCGCTTCCGGCCACAATGATTCCAGTTTCGTCGGCATTTTCTCCGCAGCTCACGGCTGGATCAATGCCGATGACGACCCTCGATAGGAGGTCACGATCAATCGGCCTGTACACTATATTTTCTTTTTTCCAAATCGTGTTTTCCTTTTCCAAAATTAATTCACCGAATAACTCCTGGCGCCCAATTTTAGTCGTCATATACTTCGCTTCCATATTGCTAATAAAACGGGCCGACAGGTTGGGGCTGTTTTCAAAAGTAGACCCATACGTCAGATGAGTCGCGTTATCCTCCGATAAATCCTTGAGAATTTGAATGGCCCGCGGAGTCGTCGTCATGATGCATTTCGGGTCATTTCCCAGCCTCAGAGTAAATAGAACCTGTTCCCAAAGAAGATCTGGATTAGCAAATTTGGCAAATTCATCGATCCAGACGAGGTCGAACTGATATCCCCTGACGGAATCATAGTCATCTCCTCCGAAGATGTAAGCCTTCGCCCCATTTTCCCATACGATCTGTTTCTTGGATGAATAGTATCTGAATTTTACGATATCCGGATTATCGACCCTTTCTTCTGAGCATTGGAACATTTTCTGGGCTATCGTGGTCGATAGAAGACCACTTTGCCCCTCGACCATAATATCTTTTGCCTCCTTGATCGTTTTCCCGATGATCGCGATTCTCTTGTACTGCCCGGAATTTATGAGGGCCATGATCGATTCCGCTCCGGTCCTCGTTTTCCCGAATCCTCGTCCGGCCAATATCATCCAGAGCCACCAATCTCCATTTGGCAGTTTCTGTTTATCTCGGGCTAGAGAGTCCCAGCTGGGAATCTCTGGGAAATTCGTGGAAGTTAGTGTGTTATTATTCATTTTAGATTTCCTCCTTAATTGTTATTTCAGCCTCACCTTTAAGAGAGCTTTTTTTATAATTGAAATGGGATAAGGTTTTTTATATGTAACTTAAAGTCAACTAATTTTTATTATTGCTGATTTATTTTTCAAATAATTTCAATGGATGTAAAATATTTTTCGGAAATTAACGGAATCTTAATTGGTTACGGCCTACCATCCCTAGCCCCCGCCCACCCCGGGGCTCCCGTCGCTCGCGGCCA
>JAITFF010000072.1 GCA_031281515.1 Holosporales bacterium
TAATTGTAATTTAATCAACTGGAGAAAATTAGCAATATTCCTAAGAGGTTCTTGAGAATCGTGATAAAACTTCGGCAAAGCACAAGGAATTTTCACGTTACCGTCACTGGAGGTTCCAATGAATAAACAAAAAAGATCAACTCCGTCTTTCGTAGTGGCGATCTTTCGGTATGAGATAGTGTCCGTGGAATCGCAAACATAGCTACTTCGTGGGCCAGATTCTAAATTCAAAAGAGTGTTCTCGCTTATTATGCGAGACTTTTCTAATTTACAGAAACATGACGACTTAAAAAGGATTTCGTGAGAATCAGAAACAATTGCGAAAGGAGCATGAAAAGTAACGTATTCCTCAAGCAGAGTAAAACATTTTGATATTGCACCGAATGCTTTTGAAATTTCCATATGGCTAACTCACCCACCAAAGTTAAAAAAAAGCCAGCGGAACCATGACATGGTACACCATAATGGTGTCGTAGAATCATTGTCGCAGTATCCAAATGGTTGAAAAAGTTTAAACAATTCGCAGTATAGTTGATTTTTTATCTGAAAACAATATAAATTTGTTATTTCTCGCACTTAAAGCGCCTCATATCAGCTATTCGCCACAGGAGAGGTAATAAATTAGAAGTAGGTGATATAATTTTATTACCAAATATTTTACCTAATTTCTTTCCAAATTTTCCAAAAACCCTAGTCGCACCATAGAAGCTGTTAACTGATTATTAATTAATTGCAACTACCATTACGAGAGGTAGTGGACTTGTCCAAGAATCAAAAGAAGAGGGTAGCTATGCCATGGGATGGATCCAGCAGGACAGATGAAAGCTGGGGAATCCCGGAGGATCTCCCGCCCGTCACACGCTTCACCCTAATGTGCCAATCAACGGTAGATGGGAACTCCAATCAGACAAATGTGAATCCTTTTTTGATTAAGTTTGAAGGTTTAGATTCCAAAATCATCGATAAAGTTGATGGAGACCAAGCTGAAAGTAAGGGCTGCTTCATACTATTCCGTATGTTCGGGGCTATATACACTAGAATGAGCGACTATCCTGTGGGCAATTTGATCAAACCAGGTCTGCTTACTTGCAGCCCGATATACTTGGGAATCAGACAGCACCCAGCCTTATATACGATATTTCGGACAATCGGACACGGAGGCACACTAAAAGATATAACCATACTTCAGTTATCCGGCACCGGTACTAGTCAAGATGAAACTAAATCAGTAGTAACAACGAAAACGATATTAAAAGAAGCGAAACTCATCTCAATAGATTTTCTCAGTGCCGTAGACGTGGCAGGAATGGCAGTTATCTGTAACCAAATAGAGCAAAGCAGTAAGGCATTTGGTCAGAAGCATGAAAACCCAGCTGGCACCGCCCAGCAGACTCAATTCGATTTTGAAAGCCCGTTTAACAAGAATGCCAAATAGTGTAAACCGTTAAATTCCGGTTAACTTGGGAGATTGGACGGTGGAAGTTACGCTCTTCATTCATGAACGGTGAGCGACAAGGCGATTAATGCGGATCGAATCGGTTTTTCCACCGAAATTGTGAATAACTCTGTGGATAAATATTTTAAATGCCAATTTTGAGAGTGGAATTAGCGAGGTTTAACCTTTTTGCTCAATTTTTGATCGCTTCCCAAAAACACTGAAAAACCAGGGCTTTGACGGAAGTTGATCATTTTTACTGCTAAAAAAATTTTGTTTGTGAGAAAAGGAAAGTTTTCACCAGAAAGTTGTGCATATTTTTACAAAACTCATCAATCTTGCAGGATATAGATTGGACGAGGGATGGCTCTCGCCCTAAAATGCTTGACCTATGCTGATGTATATGTTGAATCGCGAGTCTAGGTGTTTTTTATCATCATTAGCCATTTTCCGACGCTTTACCGGGAAGGCCAGATCGAGCCTGATTGGCCCGAGTGGGGTATAATACCTAACGCCGAATCCGTACCCCAACATGGTCTTAGTGAATGGTTTTGGCAGTTTGGAGGAATAGACATTGCCGCCCTCGAGGAAAACAGCGACCCCTACGTCTTCTGAGATCCTATATCGCGGTTCGATGCCGAACTCAAAGAGCGATTCTCCTCCGAGTGGCTTATTGTCGGCGCTATGTTCTCCGATTTTCTGGTAGCCATACCCGCGTACTGAATTCGCCCCACCAGCGAAAAACAGTTTGTCTCGAGGGATTATGTTGTTCTGATTTCTAATGATGGAACCAAATTTGATGTATGAAGCCACAATCATCCTATTCTGGAATGAATTTTTTATTATCGGAAAATAGGCCGATAATTTACCGGTCAACACGGTGATCGTTTTCAGGTTACCGAAGTATGGAGTGACCATACTCGTACAGATAATACCTCTTTGCGGATCCAGGAAATTGTCGGTCGAGTCATAATGAATGCCGAACGGAACTCCAATTGCCCTGAATCGAGTCTTTTCGTCACTGGCTGCTGGATCGGCAACATTCTCAGAATTTTCATCAATTATCGCGGCTATATTATCTTTTGTTTTGGAATATTCGAAGCATACTCCGGCTCCAGCCCTAAATCCTCGACTAATCGTTTTCCAAAGAATACTTTCGCCGCCGAATTTAGAGACGTTGTAGGTCGGAACGTTTTCCTTGATATAGAAAATTTGTGAAGCCAGTTCCTGCATTTTTCCGAAGAGGTCGTAGTTGTTATATTTCACTCGGCCGACCTTGGTATTCTTGGACACATCCAGCAAAGTTCCGAAGCGCGATCCCTTTCCATCGATGTTATAGTGCGTCCAAGCTAGGGCGATTCCGAATTTCTCCGTCGTTCCATACTTAACGCCAGCCGAAACGTCACGAAGTGGGGCTTCCTCGATGCTCACGATCGCTGTGGTGTGGGAGATTTTCGGATCTTTGGGATCGGGAGTCTGATCGGTTAACGTGACATCGACGACCGCAAAAATCCCAGTATCCATCAGATCCATTTTTGTATTTTCTATTTTGGTTGCATCATAAACCTCTCCATCGCGCCAAAGGATTCTATTCCTTACAAACGATTCGATTAAATCAGGAGATTTTTTGGTTTTTATTTTTAGAAGGGTCTTATCGATAATTGTCTTCCCATTTAACTTGATTCTATATATAACTTTTACCTTTTTTTGCGATTGATCGATTTCGAGGTCTGGTGGTTCGACGTGGACGAAGGCATACCCGAGTCCCTCGAAATAATTATCAACTCTCTCGCCACTATCAGC
This sequence comes from Holosporales bacterium, assembly GCA_031281515.1. Lineage (GTDB taxonomy): Bacteria > Pseudomonadota > Alphaproteobacteria > RUG11792 > RUG11792 > JAIRNI01. Next base: position 3,239 of record JAITFF010000072.1, read on the forward strand.
CAATTGCTTCGTATCGATAGGGGCATCACGATTGATGTGGCAGATTTCAAATATTTGATCGGAAGTGAGATCTGATTTGTAATTTGTATCATCAAAGATCAAAATAATATCAGATAATTTGTAGCGATCATGCTGAATTACGTTAAAAACGACTTTCTTGTCCTCGATTTTAGCTGATACATTGGCATCAAAATATCCAAAGGATTTTAAAACGGTCATGATTGCATCAATGTCATTTCCCAGTCGCAGGCGATCAGCTATATGGTCTCCCGAAAACCTTTTCTTATCCCATGATGGGGTAACCTGCTCTTGAGCTAGCTGCAGCATTTCCGCCTGATCAATGCCAGTAATCACTATATCGTGAGTCGAAGAACTGGACGATAGCACAATCAGAGCGACCGCTATA
>JAITFF010000028.1 GCA_031281515.1 Holosporales bacterium
CAAAAATATTATGGAAAATTATTTTCACGATGGCGTGTTTACCGACCTACCCAACGCCCAATTGCTAGAAAAAGGCGAAGCCCAGTGAGCCAAACTATAGCGCATTCCGTGCTCAAAAGAAACCTGACCTCAGGATTTTTCTGCGACCCTGCTCATCTTTTTCCTCGTATTGGGATCGAGATACTTCTTCCGGAGTCTGATGGCTGTCGGGGTTACCTCAACCAATTCATCATTTTGAATATAGGCGATTGCCTGCTCCAACGATATATAGCGCGGATTGGGAATTTTGATATTCTCATCCTTTCCGGCAGCACGGCAATTCGATAGCTGTTTCTCCTTTGTAGGATTAACTTCCAACTCATTTTCTCGGCTGTTTTCACCGATAATCATTCCTTCATAGACGGGATCTCCGGGAGTCACGAACAAAGTTCCTCGTTCCTTGAGGAAGAACAGGGCGTACGGAATAGCTTTTCCATTTGCCACGGAAACGAGAACACCTTTATTGCGGCCCTCGATGGACCCCTTATGTGATACGTAGGAATGAAACGATTTGTTCATGACACCGGTGCCACGGGTATCCGTCAGGAATTCGCCGTAATATCCAATTAATCCCCTGGTTGGAATGAGGAATTTGATTCTCGTCTTCCCGATTCCAGATGGTCTCATATCGATCATCTCTCCCTTGCGCTGAATAATCTTCTCGACGACGACGCCGGTAAATTCATCGTCAAGATCGATGTATAACTCCTCGAGGGGTTCTAGAAGCTCTCCGGTAGCATCGTCCTTTCGGAACAATACCTTCGGTCTGCCAATCGATAACTCAAATTCCTCGCGCCGCATAGTTTCGATTAGGATTCCGAGTTGCAATTCCCCACGTCCAGCGACCTCATAAGATTCGTCATGTTGAGATCTTTTGACGCTTATGGAAACATTGCCCTCAGCCTCCTTAAAAAGTCGATCGCCTATCATTCTGGAGGTTAGCTTTTTCCCATCCTTTCCTGCTAAGGGAGAGTCATTCACGGAAAAGGTGATGGAAATAGTCGGAGGATCGATTGGGATCGCAGACAACGGAGTCGTTACATCCAGGGCGGCGATGGTATCGGCGACCGTCGCCTTTCCGAGCCCGGCGATTGCTATAATATCTCCGGCCTGTGCCGAATTAATCGGGATCCGACTTAATCCCTCAAACGCTAGTAATTTTGTTAGTCTGGCTTTTTCGATTTCATTTTCTTGGCCTGGTCTCAGAACATGAACCGGGTCGTTGATACTGGCCGTCCCACTCAGGATCTTCCCGGTTAAAATCCGACCGAGATACTGGTCATATTCCAGCATCGAAACGAGCATCTGAAATGGTTGCCCCTCTAAAATGGAAGCATTCGGAACATGAGACATCACCGTCTCTAATAATGGAGTCAAATCCTTTTTTTCATCGTCGAGATGTTTGACGGCCCATCCGTTTCGACCTGATGCATATACGATCGGGAAGTCCAATTGAGTATCATTCGCTCCGAGAGCTATGAAAAGGTCAAAAACCTCATCCAATACCTCGCTCACCCTCGCGTCATTTTTATCTATTTTGTTGATGACGACGATTGGATTTAGATTCAGGGCCAACGCTTTCGATAGGACGAATTTCGTTTGCGGCATTGGCCCCTCGGCGGCATCAACCAAAACCAAAACCCCATCGACCATACTCAAAATTCTTTCGACTTCGCCGCCAAAATCGGCATGCCCAGGCGTATCGACGATGTTCAACTTAGTTCCATTCCACACGAAACTAGTACATTTAGCCAGGATCGTGATCCCTCGCTCTCTCTCGAGATCGTTATAATCCATCGCGCATGTTTCGATTTGTTGATTATCTCGAAATAGGCCGCTCTGTTTAAACAGGGCATCTACTAGCGTCGTTTTCCCGTGATCAACGTGGGCGATTATCGCTAAATTCTTTATGTTGAATGACATAAAATCTTACTGAACAAAAAGTAAAAAAATTCATCTCTGACTACAAGGGTGCTATAATCTTAGCACATTAATCAAGAGCAGAAAAGTTGATAATATGGACGAGATGACGTTTGAGCAGGCAATCTCCGAGCTCGAAGAAATTATTAGGAAGCTGGAGGATGGACGGATACCGCTCGAAGAAGCCGTTAAAGCTTTTGAACGAGGTTCTGAATTGAAAAAATTTTGTGAAGCTAAACTTAAGGAAGCGCAATTAAAAATTGAAATACTCTCTGAAGAAGAGGGAACTAACTAGTTTCTTTCTGCATATGCAGTGCGAAAAAAAATAGAAATGGTCAGAGGGTCGGAAGATCCTTTTGAGACTCGAATTGCGTAGCAATTATTTAAAATTTTTTGGGACTATTTTTATTTTGAGAAAAATCTCCTGATTTGCCAAGATAAATTTAAGCGGCACATAGACTTGAATTGGGGAAATATGGATCCTGAAGTCAACTTTGATCCGAGGCAAGTTCGAGCGATGGAAGCCCTCGTAAGTAGGCATAAGCGACGAAATGCATGGACAATTGGTGAACTCGAAATTCTAAAGCATGGATTCAAGAGTGGAAAGAGAATTAAGACGATTGCCTATGAAATTGGCCGTTCGATGACGGCCGTCAATAAATTTATTAGTCGCTCTGGTCTCGAGAGAAATCGCAAGAGCCGTAGCCGAAGATAATTCCCTGGTTCCATAATGCACGGATTATAGACTTGCGCGAATCATCGGATGGCTGATAATATGCGACACCAACTACGAGATCTGGTGAAATAAATGAGCATCCAGGTGGGTAAAGTAAGCCTGATCGTAATTTTGAACGTCATTTCCTCGATAGACATAGCGGGCGGAGCCCAGCCTCCTCCATGGTATTGGCGGTGGTTGGGGCCACCACTATTTCGCACGGCAGGAACAAGTCCGGTGTCACCCCAGCGAAAAGGCAAGCCACCGCGACATATTTTCACTCGTGATGACGATGAAAAAATTAGAGCATTAATGGAACAATACGATGGAGACAGGGCGCAGGTCGCCCGGGACATGGGACTGACCCAGAGACAAATCCGCGAAAGGTGGAACTCAATCAACAACCAAGTTCATGTGACCTGGACCACGAGAGAAGAAGAAGCATTGACTGGATTAGTCTTAACCCACGGGCATTCCTGGACAAACATAGCGAGAATTATGTTCGGGGAGACTGATTCTGCGAGATTGTCAAGCCTAGCACTAAACTGTAAGAACCGCTGGAACAGCATGAAACCGGGAAGGCCTACTAAGCGCCGGAAATCCAGAAATCATACAGCAACAGAAGCACCAATTAGAGATGCCGGCATAGAGCAGGGTACAGATGAATTGGAAAAGCTTAGGCGGGACTTTTATTTAGCCCAGCTTCCAATGCCTCCTCCCCCTCCTCCAGGACCTTAACGAACGTATGTATGTTTCTCCGCTTACGAAGTTTACAGATATTCTCGCTAACACCGCCAACCCGACCTAGGAGGAGGCGGTCGGCTCAGACTTAGTACCTGAAGAATTGGCACAACGGAGTTCATCGCCATTTTTATAACGTTCCTCCCTTGACGCCTTGATGTTATTGTGTAACAATGTCCGGAGTTGTAGTGGGTTATCTGTGGTTACGCGAGAATGGCCGTCCCTAAAAAGAAGACTTCGAAATCGAAGAGAGGAATGAGAAGGTCCCATGATTTTGATACACCCGTTACCGTCGCTATCTGCGATAATTGCGGCAGGGCCGTCATGCAGCATAATATCTGTAAATTTTGTAATACGTACAATGGTCGGAATACAAAAACCGGCACTCAGGCTAGCGTAGTGTAGTCCACGCGTTCCAGGCGGTGGAGTAAGCGTGTTTTTTCCCGTCGTGTTTTTTTTCGTGGTGATTGATGGTTAGAGTTGCCGTCGATATGATGGGAGGTGATCTCGGGGTCGATTCCAACGTCGCCGGGATTCAGCGGTTCGTACTTGATAACCACCCTGATGACGTCTTTTTCGATCTTTTCGGTAAAATTACCCCTATCGAAGCCGCCATTGCTAACATCCCAGGGTTCCCATCCGATTTGTGCACCATTCATGATACGGGAGATCGGATGATATCCTCTGAAGAACGACCGTCGATCGCCCTTAAAAAAGGGGGTGGTACCAGTATGTTTGAGGCAATTTCACATGTCGCTCTCGATCGGGCGGACGTCGTCGTCTCCTCGGGGAATACCGGTGCCTTTATGGCCCTCGCCAAAATTATCATCGGAATGATTTCCAACATCAGCAGGCCTGCCCTCGTCAGCGTTATCCCGAATATTAGGGGAAGGAGTGTGATGCTTGATCTCGGGGCTAACACCGACTGTTCGGCAACCCAGCTCGCTCAATTCGCTGCGATGGGCACGGCTGTCGCGAAAATCATCCTCGATATCCCGAACCCATCGGTAGCCCTCCTCAATATCGGGACGGAACGCTCGAAGGGGACGGACACGTTAGATGAGGCCTATAAAATTCTGGAAAACAATGTGAACATAAATTTCGTTGGATTTATAGAGGGGACAGATATTTCGAAGGGAACATCTGACGTCATCGTAACCGATGGATTTTCCGGGAATATCTCGCTGAAAACTATGGAGGGAACGATAAGGTATCTCCTGCACCTAGCAAAAGAGGAAATCTCCAAGAGTCTTCTGTGCAAAATCGGGTGTTTTCTCTGTCGGCGAATGCTGGCCTCTGTCAGGGATTCTTTGGATCCAAGCCGACACAATGGGGCCCCTCTCCTCGGCCTCAAAAAGATCGCGATAAAAAGCCATGGAGGAGCTGATGCTTTTGGTTTGGCGAATGCCATTTCGGCGGCAGTCACTTTCGCAAGATCCAACTTCATCCCGAACATGACCGAGATTTTAGCTTCTCTTAAAACGGCACCATGAGAACCGTCATAAACAACATCGCAACGTATTTACCGTCGAGGGTGGTCACTAATGATGATCTGTCGAAGACCCTCGATACATCTCATGAATGGATTCTAACGAGGACTGGTATCGAACGGCGCCACCTGGTCTCCGATGGCGAATTTGCATCGGATCTGGGAATTGTCGCCGCGAAGAGGGTCATCGAACAGGCCGATTTTGATCCAGCAAATCTTGATGCCATTATCGTATCAACGACGACGGCGGATCGCCACTTTCCATCTTGTGGAGCCAGGATACAAGGGGAAATCGGGGCGGTAAAGGCCTTTGCCTTCGACGTTGGGGCCGCATGTGCTGGATTCATTTACAGTCTCACAATTGCCGACAGCCTAATTAAAGGCGCAAATCTGAAAAACATATTATTGGTGTGCTGCGAAACCCTCTCTCGGTTCGTCGATTGGACGGATCGCTCAACTTGCGTTCTATTCGGAGACGGGGCAGGTGCTCTCCTCCTACAATCATCTAATGATGATCATCGCGGGATTATCTCGACGAAGCTGTATACGGATGGTTCCAAGGAAAAGTACAATAGCATCCTTGCCCACAACGGACCGCAGAATGATCACAGAGGATACACGACTATGAAAGGCCAATCTGTCTTTAAATATGCCATCGAATGTATGGATCAATCAGTTACAGAGATTCTAACTGAAAATGATATGACATTCGATGATGTTGACTGGATAATCCCTCATCAAGCCAATCGCAGGATCTTGGAATCTCTATGCAAAATGAAAAATTTTCCGCCTGAAAAGATGATCATTACGACGAATGAACATGCGAACACGTCGTCTGCATCGATACCACTCGCGATGGGATATGGAATCGAGAGCGGCATGATTAAACGAGGCCATACGATCCTGCTGACGGCACTTGGTGCTGGCCTGGTCTGGGGATCAGCAATATTAAGATTATGAGCAATTCGGTTCTTTAGAAATAAAAAGGAGATTTGGTATGCAGTACGATCCAAATAATGTGTTTTATAAAATAATTCATAAGGAAATAGGGGCCAACATAGTTTTGGAAGGGGAACATTACCTAGCCATTCACGATATAGCCCCCAGGGCCTCGGTCCACATCCTCATGATTCCAAAGGGAAATTACGTCGACTACTATGATTTTGCAACGAACGCATCTCCCGAGGAAATAATTGATTTTCATGATGGGTTATCTGAAATAATCAAGATGATGCAGCTAGATGTTGGAGGATTCAAACTAATCTCCAATGCCGGAGCGTTCGAATACCGATCACTCGAAAGGCAGCAGGTAATGCATATGCACGTTCATATTCTGGGAAATCTTCACTCAGAATGATGATAAGAAGAGATACTTTTATGGAAAATTCTTATGGAAAAAAATGAAACAAAAGAATTAAAAGATTCTGTTTTTCTGCCGAAAACGAGCTTCCCAATGCGGGGGAATCTGAAGCATCTTGAGCCATCTATCGCTGAAGAATGGGATAACAGTAATCTTTTTCAAATGATTCAAGATGTCTCAAAGGACAGGAAGAAATTTATTTTGCATTTTGGTCCGCCTTACGCGAATGGCCATATTCATATAGGGCATGCCCTAATTGGAATCCTGAAGGACGCCGTCGTTAAATCGTATCGCATGGCTGGATATGATGCACCATTAGTCATCGGCTGGGATTGTCATGGTCTGCCGATCGAATGGAAAATAGAAGAATTGTATTTAAAACAGAAAAAGAAAAGAGAAGATATTCCAATACCGGAATTTATGTCAAAATGCAGAGAATTTGCTGAGTATTGGTCTGGTATTCAGAAAGAAGAATTCAAAAAACTCGGAATTATTGCTGATTTTCAGAATTCATATAGTACGATGAATAGAGAATCAGAGGCTATTATCTGTTCCAAATTTTTCGAAATCGTCCGGAAGGGACTGGTGTATCGCGGGAAAAAACCGGTCATGTGGTCGGTCGTTGAAAAAACGGCCCTCGCTGAAGCGGAATTGGTTTATCAGGATAAGGTAAGCGACGCCATTTTCGTTAAATTTCCGGTCATTAAGGCGAAAGATGAAAGCTTAATTGGTGCATTCGCCGTTATCTGGACAACGACTCCATGGACAATCCCCGGAAATAAAGCCATCGCTTATTCAAAAGATTTCGAGTATTCAGTCGTCAAGATTGCGGAATCTCATATTATTATTATGGCAACCGAACTAGTAGAGCCCGTATTACAGGAAATTGGGATTCAGGAGTATAGGATAGTCAGGACATTGTCGGGAAGTGAGTTAGATGGAATAGTTTGTGAGCATCCTCTGAAAAATCTCGGATTTGACGCCGCAATCAGGTTCCTTCCAGCGTCCCATGTTACAATCGATACGGGCACGGGACTTGTTCATACAGCTCCTGCCCACGGCCTCGAGGATTTTATACTGGGCAAAGAGTATGATCTCCCCATTGAGAACGTCGTCGAAGCCGATGGGCTGCTATCTGATGACCTACCCTATTTTCGTGGTAAACACGTATTTAAGGTTAATCCAAAAATTATAGAAGCGCTGGATAAAGCGGGAAATTTGCTATTTGCGTCCAAATTGACTCACAGCTATCCACACTCCTGGAGATCTAATGCTCCTCTCATCTTTAGAACCACAACTCAATGGTTTATATCGATTTCAGACATTCGGGAGAAACTACTGTCTGAAATAGATAAAACGGAATGGTTCCCCAGTGAATATGTAAACCGCATCAGAAGCATGGTCGAAAAACGCCCAGATTGGTGCGTATCGAGACAACGTATCTGGGGTGTTCCAATCGCACTATTCGTCGATAAAAAAACGAACAACATTTTGGTGGACAATGATGTATTTGATAGGATCGTAGAAACTTTCAGGGACGAAGGAATCGAATCTTGGCACATCAAACCGGCAGAATATTTTCTCGGAAATAAGTATGATCCAAAAGATTATCTACAGATAACCGACACTTTGGAAGTATGGTTCGATAGTGCCTGTTCTCATCACTATGTCCTGGAACACAGACCTGATCTCGAATGGCCAGCAGACCTATATTTCGAGGGATCTGACCAACATCGTGGATGGTTCCAATCTTCTCTCGTCGAATCGGTCTGTACGACTGGAAGAGCACCGTATAAGCAGGTTGCGACGAACGGATTCGTCCTCGATAAAGATGGGAGAAAAATGTCGAAATCGGTCGGGAATGTGGTATCTCCCGACGATATCATTGGCAAATTAGGGGCAGATGTCCTGAGGCTCTGGTGCCTCAATTCAGATTATTCAGAAGATATGAGGATTGGAGATGAAATTCTCGGCAGGCAGCAGGATGTCTATCGTCGATTTAGAAACACATTGAGGTATCTGCTGGGAGTGATATCCTGCTATGATCCGCTCATTACGATCGATTACAACGATTTACCAGAACTCGAGAAGGTTGTTCTCCATCAACTACATGAACTCGATTCTCTCCACAAAGAATCGATAAAGAAATACGAATTTCAGTACTTTTGTTCCGCACTACATTCATTTTGCGCTAACGATTTATCTGCTTTCTACTTCGATATTCGGAAGGACACTGTGTATTGCGATGATGAAAGCAGTATAAAGAGGCGTTCATGTATTAACGTCATGCACGAACTTTTCGTTTTTATTTCACATTGGTTAGCTCCAATTTTGTCATTCACAGCCGAGGAAGCCTGGCTTTGTTATCCGTTGAACGTCAAAAAGAAAAGCATCCATCTGGAAACATTCCCAAAAATTCGTGATGAATGGCATAATCCGGAGATAGCATCGAAATGGCGTTTTATCAAAGAGATTAGAAAGAATGTTACGGAATCAATGGAAATCGAGAGATCGGCTAAGGTAATAGGTTCCAGTCTTGAGGCAGAGATTCAGATATATATCGCTGGTCAACCAGAAAAGGTAAAACGGCTGGCTGGAATAGATTTAGCAGAATTAGCGATAGTCTCTAAGGTGGCGATAATCGGGGCGCAGATGCCACGTACTGCGGCATACCACGAAGGTACTGGGGTCGGGATTGTGGTCATGAAGGCAGATGGTACGAAATGCGAAAGATGCTGGAAAGTGTCGTCGGAGACGTCAAAACACAGTATACCACTGTACGGAGAGGTTACTGTATGCCCGAGATGTTTAAAAAATTTACTGAGACAGTCTCATGATTAGACTCTCTCTAAGACCATCCTTTGTAAATTAACTAACCTGAGTTTCGTATAAGGACCGAGAAAAACCCTAGAAAAACGGGAGCGGAACGCATAGAGTACGTATGACTTTAGAATCAGGAGAAACAAAGTATTTAAAGGTATAGCTAAGAGAGGTAAAACAAGTACAGGGTGGTTCTTCCGATACTTTACTACATAAAGGTATAGAACTTATAACGAATGTTAAAAAAGGCATGAAGA
>JAITFF010000081.1 GCA_031281515.1 Holosporales bacterium
CACTTTGCCTCAATTTTGGCGATATCTTTGAGCTTCTGCTTCTGAGACAAATTCTGATCGTTTTTCACTTTCTCGTACTCTGTCTTAATTTTTGACTCAGATTCTCTGATCTTCGACAAAATCTCGGATAACATATCAGCCAATTTCTCATGACTTTGAAAGCAGGTCGCTGAATCTTTCAACCTTTGACCGTCGATGACGGCGATACTAGCCCCAACCGGCCCCTGATCACACCTCTTTTTCGAGGAGAACGGCGGTAGTGGTAGCGATCGCTTGAAGTGCTCAAGCAAAAAAATCGCCGCCATAAGGACCATAAAGATCACTAAAGCCAGAGCTATACGTTTTCCAAAATTTCCTGTGCGCAAAGTAACGCCGAATGGCTTCATAAAAACGGATACGAACGGCTGGAATGATACTATTTGGCTGGCAGCAAGTACAGTTTTTTCGAGCACCTCAACTGTTAGTGGAAATTTCGGAAACATGCGGAAGTGATGAGCCCAGGTCCTCACTACCTTGTCACAGCGAGTTGACAACCTGAATTTTAGAAATCACCTATATTCTTTCGCCCAGTATTTGATCGACATTGCATCCCTAACCTGCTCGATTGTCATGCTGGCTACTTCTCTGGCTCTCTTAGTTCCATCCTCAAGTTGGTCCAGGATATCCGATTCTTTAATCGACCGTCTCTTCTCACGAATTGGGGCCAGGAATTTCTGAAGCGTCTCGTTCAACAAAGATTTTAAGACGACATCTCCGAGGCCACCACGCTCGTAACGTTTCTTCATGCTTTGCAGTTCTTCATCGTCCTCGAAGAATGCCTTCAGATATGCGAACACTACGTTACCCTCCACCTTCCCCGGATCAGATGCCTTTATGTGATTCGGGTCGGTATACATGCTAAATACCTTTTCCTTGATCATTTCGGGCGAATCCGACAATGAAATCGCGTTATTCATGGACTTGCTGGCCTTCGCCTTGCCATCAATTCCGACGAGTCTATCGATCTTCCCAAGGACGGCCTGCGCCTCCATCAGCACATCTGTATCGTATATCCTATTGAACCGCCGGACGATCTCATTAGTAATTTCGATGAGGGGCAGTTGATCCTCGCCGACTGGGACCAGACTGGCCTTGAAGGCCGTTATATCGGCCGCCTGACTCACAGGATAACACAAAAATCCGGCCGGGACGGACTCATCAAACCCTTTCTGTTGTATTTCAGATTTTACGGTTGGATTTCGCTCAAGTCTCGCGACCGTTACCAAGTTCATGTAGTAAGAGGTCAGTTCGAACAACTCCGGGACCATAGACTGAACGAAGATGGTGCTCTTCGTTGGAGATATTCCGACAGAAATATAGTCCTTAAATACCTCTCGAACATATCGCGCCACCAACTCAGGGTTCTCGAAGTGATCCGACAGGGCCTGGGTGTCGGCAATCATTACAAAGCAATCACAACGATCCTGCATCTCGACGCGACTCTGCAGCGACCCGACGTAGTGCCCCAAATGGAGAGGCCCCGTCGGGCGATCACCAGTTATTACAACCTTCCTCTTTTCCTGGTCATACAACGCCATCAGTCGACGATCTTTACATCCTCCATATCCTCTCCGACGGCTATGATCCCAGGCTCATCGACGAGATCCATCCCAGAATCTGATTCGTCCGAGAAATCGAAGCCGGCGATCTCGACCATCTTCTCATCGATATCGACTTCATCCATGGCAGATATCATCCCCTTTTTTGATTGCAAATCCGATATCTCGAAGGAATTTCCGCAATGCGGGCACGACAAAGACGATCTCCGGAGATCGTAGAAAGGCAATGCACACGCCGGACAACTAATCTTTCTTCCCCATTCCAATTTCATGATGCAAAAACGACTCTACCGAAAAAGAACAGACGACGCCATGCTACAATCCACGGCTCATTTCTACAAGATTTTTTTCTCAAACTGCATCCGACAGGCCGCTCTGAGTCTTACGATCCATCAAATAAATCAACACAAACGTCGGAATCGTGGTTATATAAAACCAAATAACGCACCCTATATTCGTATTAAATAACGAAGAAAATAGGAGCATCATAAATGGAGTAGCTCCCCCGATTATTGCACCCAGAGAATCAGTCACGGAAAACCCGGTATATCTGCACTGCGCCGGAAATAACCTCAAGACATACGCGGCGGAGCAGCTCGCTATCGATGCACTCAGGAACGTCACGCAGATCATATACAGATATATTCTAAATAGGGTTAACTCTCCGGCGATTAGCGTACATAATGGATATGAAGCAGCGATTAGAACTAATGACCCTATTTGTATTTGCCTTACCATTCCAATTATATCGGCGATCTTCCCACAGATGGAGATCGAAATCGATATCCAGAGCATATCGAACATGCTAAAGATCATACTCTGCGAAACCGGGTATCCGGCCTGCTGAAACAGCCTATTCCCGAACATCATCGACGAATAGGCGAAGGAGGTATACATAGCGCAGACTGCTATCCCAACGGCCGTCTCCAATTTATGATGCCTAAGAAGGGTCATTATCGGAGATTTCAGCGTTTTATGCTGGTTTTGTATTTCTATGAAATCATCCGTCTCAGGAATTCTCATCCTAAAGAAGAAAACGATACTTGCCAGCAAACCGCCGATGATGAACGGCATCCTCCACGACCAGTCGGGATATCCATCCTGTGTCGCAAACCAACAGGCTACAGCTGCCGCACATCCTCCGCAGCAGCCCAACGAAATGATGTTAGCCGATGAACTAACCTTTTTGTGTCCCATTTCGTGATTGTGTATAAGAACTCCAGAATACTCTGCCCCCTTAAAAAACCCTTGCAACATTCTCAGGATGATCAGGATAATCGGGGCAGTTATTCCGATGACGGAGTAGGTCGGCAAAGCCCCTATCATAAACACCGGGAGGCCAATTCCAGTTATACTAATCAACAAAGCACGTTTTCGACCAAATTTATCGCCCATTCGCCCGAAGGTTAGGGCCCCGACTGGACCCGTCACAAACAGAGCCGCATAGGCCGCATAGGAAGATAGGAGCTGGATAATTGGATCCTGGCTGGAACCGAAGAACAACGGCGCCATGACTACAGCCAAAAAACCGTTGATGACATTATCGAAGCTGATAACGAAGTGACCGCCAATTACAGCGTTATTATACCTCACGTTCCTAACTCCAAACTGCCACACAACCGCCAGCATGGCACTTATACTTCGGCAGCATTATATATTTTTTTTAAGGAAAGTCAACAGAAAAGAACTAGAAAGTCTTATAGATACATATCAATAATAAAGTTAGTGCATTTATCAACTAGTTAATATTTTTTTGCGATTGTTCGTCTAACTTGTGCATCCATAGGCAATAGCCGCCACCTGATCGCGGGCAGAACCAACCTGATGGCGCTTGGTTGTTACCAAGCTAGTACCTCTCCTCTTTTTGGTTTGTAGGTTTGTTTTAACCATACTTTCAAGAAGATTTCATATGCTTCACCGATATTAACAGCTATTAGCTACTTTTAGTAGATCAAGCGCCATTACCTCTTCAACAATCATACTGTCCCAGAACTTTCCCTGTCCTAAAGCTTGCCACTACGACATAACCACCGTACCAGGTTAACGCAGTAGCTACGATGTCATTGCGCTGAAAAAATCTTCATTCGTTTTAGTGTGTTTCAGTTTTTCCATGAGAAATTCCATTGCTTCGATCGTTCCCATCGGATTTAGGATTCGTCTCAAAATCCACATCTTTGATAAGGTTGATTTATCTGGAACGAGGACTTCCTCTTTCCTAGTACCGGATCTGTTGATATCGATCGCAGGAAATACCCGTTTATCAGACAACTTCCGATCCAGGATAATTTCTGAGTTTCCAGTTCCCTTAAATTCCTCGAAAATTACCTCATCCATTCTGGAGCCAGTTTCGACGAGGGCCGTCGCGATGATGGTAAGAGACCCACCCTCTTCGATATTTCTCGCGGCCCCAAAAAAACGTTTCGGCCTTTGGAGGGCATTTGAATCAACTCCCCCCGTCAAAACCTTACCGGATGAGGGAACGATGGCATTATAGGCTCTCGCAAGACGAGTTATCGAATCCAACAAAATGACTACGTCTCGTTTGTGTTCGACGAGCCTTTTGGCTTTCTCGATGACCATTTCTGTGACCTGAACGTGACGCGCGGCCGGTTCATCGAACGTCGAACTAACTACTTCTCCGTTTACTGAACGCTGCATATCAGTGACCTCTTCCGGCCTTTCATCGATCAACAGGACGATCAGATAAACGTCCTTATACTTCGCCGTTATAGATTGAGCAATCGTCTGGAGCATCACCGTTTTCCCGGTCCTTGGAGGGGCAACGATCAGCGCCCTTTGTCCCTTTCCTATTGGAGCCACCAGATCGATTACTCTCTGCGTCAAGCCATCCGTGCTTTTGGTAGTAACTTCTGGTTCGAGGCAAAGCATTCTATCCGGATATAACGGGGTCAGGTTATCGAAATTCGTTCTTCGCCTGATATTCTCGGTATCATCGAAATTAACCTTCGTAATTCTCAATACCGAAAAATAACGCTCCGACTCTTTGGGAGCTTTTATTTGGCACTCGATTGTATCCCCGGTCTTAAGACCAAGTTTTTTGATGAATGCCGGAGCGACGTAAACATCATCTGGGCCAGGAAGATAATTGGACTCCGAAGACCTAAGGAAGCCGAAGCCATCCTGCAGAACCTCCAAAACGCCAATGCTTGAAATCGGAATATCAGCCTCAGAGACCTTTTTCAGAATAGAAAACACAAGGTCCTGTTTTCTTAGGATATGTGGATTCTCGACGTTGTGCTCTGCTGCACATTCCAATAGATAATTCAGAGACTTACTCTTCAATTCTTGGAGATTCATAACACCTTTTTTCTCAAAATGACCTTAAATTAGGAACGACGACCAGCACGACGAGATTCCCTTCAGCCGCCACAAAGAAATAAGTTGACTCTAGACCGCGATTCACGGTAGAAGTAATGTACAGGATTGAGCGTAGAAAAGAAATCATTTTTTTGGTGTATCATGAAAAAAAATATCCATCCTGACTATCACGAGATAACAGTCGTCCTGACGAATGGCGAAAAAATTCATACGCGTTCGGTCTATGGAAAGGCTGGAGATTCGATTAATCTTGATATCGATCCGCTAACTCACCCAGCTTGGACGGGCGGGGGTTTGAGGTTGGTCTATACTGCCGGCCAACTCA
>JAITFF010000014.1 GCA_031281515.1 Holosporales bacterium
GAGAAGGACTTTTTAGAGGCTTTGAATGCAGAATCTGGGATACTAAATACAATCGACGAGACCAATCTGCTATCCAATGATCTAAAATCTCAGATTGATATATTCGTTACGAAGTTTAAGAAGCAATGGCAAAGTCTCAATCGAGAATCGGCATAACATGGAGAACTTAAAAACCATAAAGAATAGAATCAGGACGATCGATAGTATCACAAAGGCGACGAATGCCATGAAAATGGTATCAACCGCTAAACTGGCAAAAATAAATAATGCCAGTAAATTCTCAAAGAAATGCTGTGATGTATTGCGTGAAATGATTTCGAAAGCCGTGAGTGAAGCAGTATTCAAAGATGTACTTGATCAAAATTCCTGGCTCAATCGAAATTCTGGAAAATCTCTGATCGTGATATTATCGACTGATCAAGGGTTTTGCGGCGCATTTCACCAATCCATAAATGGGACCGCGAAAAAGATAGTCGCTGAACATGACGATGCCTATATCGAAATTTTCGGCAAAAAAGAATTGCATTCCATTAGGAAGTCGACAGACAGATCTGCCGGTAGTCCTAGCGCTGGACGGATGCTCAACATCATAGCGTTCTCCAAGTCTGTTGCCAGCATGGTTATGGAATATGTCATTCATCATGATGTGGTGGACGTATTCGTCATCAGCGGTAAAATGAGGAACATGCTATCACAGGATGCGATATGCACGAAGATTCTACCGATCGAAAGAGGGAGTGTTATCGATTCGGAATGCGTCAGCATCGATGGATCTTGGCAAGAATTCATAGACGCTGCATTCAGTATGTATATATCCAGATTATTCGTATCCATCGTGACCGAGCATTTGATTGCCGAATATTCGGCGAGAGTGATGGCCATGGATAGTTCCGTGAGGAATGCGAACGGTATACGAGATGAGCTGAGTGTGTTGTATAACAATATAAGGCAAGCGAAAATTACGCAGGAATTGACGGAAATAGTAGCCAGTGTGGAGTGTATTCAATAGGAAATGTGAGTGTGAAATATGAGCAAAGCGGCGGTAAGTAAAGATAAGACGATAATCCGAAGAAGAAAGAAAAATGTGGCCAAATCGGAGATTGGAATAGTAACTCAGGTTATAGGAGCCGTTATCGATGTTTATTTTGAGGGTGAATTGCCTTCCATATTCCATGCTCTAAAGCTAAAAATTGATGATAATGCAAAAACTAGACCGTCTCTGGATAAAACGGAAACGAAAGAAAATAGTGATGGTGGAATTAGATACATCACTCTTGAAGTTCTACAGCATATTGGTGAAAGGGTCGTCAGGACGATCGCGATGGCCTCGACCGATGGTGTAGCCAGAGGAATGGAGGTGGTCAACACGAAGGCTCCGATCAGCGTTCCAGTTGGACGGGCGACTCTCGGCCGGGTTTTGAATGTAACCGGAGATCCGATAGACCATGGACCTCCAGTCAACACAGAAACGCACTTCCCGATCCATCGTGATGCCCCAGTTTTTGCGGAACAATCGACCAAGACGGAAGTATTAACGACCGGCATTAAGGTCATCGATTTGCTTACTCCTTACATCAAAGGCGGGAAAATCGGATTATTCGGTGGAGCAGGAGTTGGGAAGACAGTATTGATCATGGAGCTGATCAATAATATCGCCAAAAAGCACGGAGGTTTTTCGGTGTTCGCCGGAGTAGGAGAAAGGACCAGAGAAGGTACCGACCTCTTCGGAGAAATGATCGCCTCCGGTGTCAATAAAAGCCCTGGAGAAGATGGCTCGAAAGCGGCCCTTGTGTATGGTCAGATGAACGAGTCACCTGGGGCGAGGGCCCGGGTAGCCCTGACTGGGCTAACATTGGCCGAATACTTCAGGGATACCGAAGGCAAAGACGTTCTGTTTTTTATCGATAATATTTTCAGATTTATTCAAGCTGGCTCCGAAATCTCAACCTTACTCGGGAGAATTCCATCGGCCGTCGGGTATCAGCCTACCCTGGCGACGGAAATGGGCAACCTCCAGGAAAGAATTACCTCAACTATAAGTGGATCGATCACGAGCATCCAGGCCGTTTATGTCCCGGCTGACGATTTAACCGATCCTTCGGCAGTGACGTCATTCATTCATATCGATGCGACGACTGCCCTAAGCCGCCAGATTGCATCATTCGGGATTTTCCCGGCCGTAGATCCACTCGAATCTACATCCAGAATCATGGACCCGTTGATTCTCGGGGAAGAGCACTATGACACCGCTCGAAATGTTCAATACGTCTTGCAGACATTTAAATCTCTCCAGGATATCATCGCGATAATTGGAATGGATGAATTATCGGATGATGATAAGTTAATCGTTAATAGAGCAAGGAAAATTCGTCAATTTCTATCTCAGCCCTTTCAGGCTGCCGAGAATTTCACCGGCCGCAAGGGGGTTTTTGTCGACTTGAAAGATACGATCGAGGGATTCAAGGCGATTTTGAACGGAGATGTTGATCAAATCCCAGAATTCATGTTCTCATTTAAGGGGACGATCAATGATGTGATCAAGGAATTCGATCAGAGCAAATCACCAGAATAATGGATTAGGGCAGAACCTTGCAAACTGGGAAGATACATGATTTTCCGAAATCGCTCCGTAATCTCGTTTTTTAAAAATGCGATAAGCTAAGGCTGGGTAACAGCGAACGGCCCCACGGACGCACTGAGGCTTTTGAGATTGCTGTTATGAGGTGATTTGTCTATACCTAGTCGCTCTACCCTGCCCTAGGCGTATGATTTTATTCATAGCCAAGAGTTTCTTGATGATTGATTCGACGGTTATTGCAGTGATACCGGTCCCAGAAATTACGTCCCTGCGACTGAATTCCCCGCCTTGTAACCCTAAGATATAGCTCCAAACAACTAATTGTTTCTCTGATAATAGCTGTTCGAAGTTATCTTTTTCCATAATTTCTATGATTTTTTGTGCCTGAGTTCTAATAATTTCTAAGAAAAATAAAATCCATTCCGAAAGGTCTTCATGTTCCGTTTTCCAAGTTGTTTGTGTGTGGTTCAAAACTCTATAATACTCGGCCTTGTTTGACTCGATAATCTGTTCGTGCGAGGTAATCTTCGTAAAGAAATACCCATTACGCAGAAGCATTAAATTCGAAAGTAAACGACTCGTTCGACCGTTACCGTCTTGAAATGGGTGAATCGCCAAATACTCGAATACGAAATTTGCTATGACGATCAAAGGATGTTTGAGGCTTATCGTTTCGGTATACCAATCGATCAATTCACTCATTTCTTTTCGGACGAGATGAGGAGGAGTCGGATCAAACACGATTCCAACGACTTTCCCTCCATAATTACGATCCTCCACGCGATTGGGTCCGATCTTATAATGTCCTCTGTGTCGCTCGTCTTTGTCGCAATATTTCAGCATCTCTTTGTGCAGCCAAAGAACGTTCGATTCAGACACGGAAATTTCTGCGTAGTTGTTAACCACAAATTGCAGAGTCTCTATGTATCCAGCTACCTCTTGCTCATCTCGTGTCTTGAATTTCTTAATATTTATGTTTTGGTAAATCGATTTCACTTCTTCATCCGACAATCTATTTCCTTCAATACGATTCGAAGAACCGGTCGATGTGATAATCGCAGACTCAGTCAGACGCTCTAAAACCTGAGGAGCAACGCTGTTTGTAATACGCCATGATGTCTTTACAGCATCAATCTCAGCGATAATAGAATAGATCTTTTCCGTTATGCTACCGTATAAGCTGCTAATTCTCTTATTGAGTCTATTCATGATATTTCAGAAATCTCATATTTCTTGCATATGAGATTGTATGAGATTATATGGAAAACATCCACTTCAACTTTTTCATATAGCAATTTAATTGCTGAATTTCTCCTGCTCAATCCATAGGATTGGAGTATCGAAAAAATCTGCCATCGATGATGTTTTCCTTAATTTTAGCAAGTACAAAAGCGCTGAAATTCTGGATTAAGTGTCTACTTTCGGTTAAACTAACGATACTGCATATTAAATTAATTTGACGCACGCTCTGAATAAACGGGAGATGTATTTATGAGTAGACGGAAGCTAATTTGCATTTGTTTCTTCTACATGGCTGGCTGTACTCATCATCACGAAGAACCAGCCCCGGAACCGATTGTGCCTGAAAAATCTTTCTGCTATATCGATTTCGGAGAAACATTGCTGCACAAAATTGCTCATTATGAATCTCAAAATCCAAATTTAAAAAAGATGCAGGATCTCATTCATCACGGAGCAGACGTTAATGCCAAAGATGATACTGGCCAAACTCCATTGCATGTTTGCCGTAATGTTCAGGCAGCAAAGTTACTCGTTGAGAATGGAGCCGATCTTGAAGCCGAAGATAACAACGGATTTACGCCTTTAGATACTGTGTGCAATGAGGCGGCCAGGCTGTCGTCCGTGAGGAAGTACGATGACATAGACTGGGTAACAGATGTGGCCGAATTGCTGCTCACGAAAGGCACCTGTTTCTCAGATAAGTTTAAGCTGGATATTCTCGAAAGCAAAAGGTTGATTCTGCTCGTTCTAAAGCATGGAGGAGAAATTGACCAACCGTTCGTTCCTCACCTGAGTTTTTGTGGCATGCGTAATCCGGCGGTAATCAAGTTTTTAGTTGATTCTGGTTATGGTGATGTAAATGCGGTACGAGATGGGAAAACGGCACTGCATCTCGCTGTCGAGTATGGCTGGCCCGAAACGGTGAAGGCATTGTTAGACAAAGGGGCAAATGTCCATACCAAGGATTCCGCTGGGCAAACTCCAATGGACCTAACGCCAAGAGCAAACCAAGCCGAGATTCTTGTACTTTTAAAACGGGCAACCGAACGTGGGGATGTACATCAAAAAGACGTTATCGATCCTCCAATGTGTTCGATCGAAGAACTCCAACAAAAGATGAAAAATCCAATGTTCGATATTAACAGTCAATATGCCTGGTACAAAGTACCTGGTTATCGCCTCATTGATCGGAAGAGGCTTGTTAATGTCGCTGCGATCCGTAATGATTTACCATTCTTAAAATTTTTGATTGAGCACGGAGCATACTTCAAACCCAAAAAAGTGGAGAACGGTAAGGGCCTTCAGCCATATGAAGGTCACCCTCTAATCTTCACGACCATCCCACAAATGGCGGAATATCTTTTGTCGAAAGGGGTTGACGTAGATGAGCGAGATCCACATGGGAATACTCTCTTGATACTATCGACTAAGGAATGCAATTTGGAAATGGTAAAATTTTGCTTGAATCATGAAGCAGATGCTGATGCCGTTGGACAAATAGACGGATCGTGGAGACCGACAGCACTTCAGGTCGCCTGCCTTGCCTGTCGCGGCCCAGATTATTTACCTGGAGCGTACAAACATGAGCCATCAGAGAAATATCTCGCGATCGTTAGGCTGCTTGTTGGTCATGGCGCAGATGTCAACAAAGTGAACACAAATGGGGAAACCGCGCTGTCTTACGCCGTTGAATCCGGAAATTTGGAGTGCATCGAGTATTTACTCACCCATGGAGCAAGCGTAACTAAGGCCTGCCAACAACTCGCATCACAGCAAAAAAACGCCGG
>JAITFF010000038.1 GCA_031281515.1 Holosporales bacterium
GGAGCTGGTAATTGATATAACAGGATTCTTCGCGTGGATGTTAGAAATTGTGTTAGTGCTTCTATTTGGGATACTACCTGGTCTTGGTCTCCTGTTATTGTGATAAACTTTTCAAGGGATGCTGGTAGGTCGGGATTGTTGGTTACTGCTTGGTAAAGATCTTGGTAGAATTTTTTTAGAGCGGATAGTGTGGGGAGGGTAGATATGGCATCAACAAGGGTTCTTTGATAAACTAGAATCTGTTCGCCTTCATCATTGAATTTGCTAAAAAGTGGTAAAGATGCTTGAAGCTCTGCTTTTAATTCGGACATGGATACAAAGATTTCGTGCTCATTATATAGTGAGTCGTATAATTTTTGTAATTTAGTTTCAATATTACTATAGGCGTCTCGGGGGATGGATGGAGGAGGGTCCATTCGATGTAATTCGGATGTGATTTGCCCTAATTCGCTTTCCAAATAAGCTTCGTTAATACTCACTGACCCCTCTCCGGTTGGGGATGCAATCATAGATAGTTGCAGGGGATTGAGTGTGGTTGCTGGGGATGTGGAAGAATTCATAGATGTTGACTTGTGGGCGCGTGGATTTGTTAGGGATCGGTGTGCGGTCCTAGATTGTGAGCTGGGGCCGGTAGAGGCTGGTGAGGCTGGGGGAGAATCTGTAGCATCGAGATCCTCTGCTGCTTGAGCAATGTTTTGTATCATGGGAGTTATAATCGTGATAATCGCCATAACCCTAGTTATAGTGCTTAATCGCGACAGCCCCTTGGGGGGGGATTTTCCGGGAACACTCAATTGCCCCTCAATTTTGTTTTTGTCTTGATTGTGATCTGAAATACCCATGATCTCCCTCTTTCTCCTGAAACTTGTGTCTTTCCCTATTCGATGCCGCGGGGCGATGGCTTACTGTACTTCGCAATTCCAAGGCAAGCGGAAACGTTTAGAGTAATTCCTTTTTCTATGGACTATTCTATCTTCTTTGGAATTTGTATGTCAATGGAAAAAAAGGAGTCAATTTCGGCGTTAGATTAAGTGTATCCGTTGTTTTAAGTTCTTTGGAATTGATATTGATTTATTTTGTGTTAAATAGAGAAAGATTGGATTGTTTGGTTTTGATTATTCATAAAGAATAATTTATATGTCAATTGTTCGGTTGGGCTTACTAACTGCTTTAGCTAATGGTAATTGATTCATTTCCATTATCTTGTGGCATATAGCTTTGTTTTTTGTTAATTTCCAAATTAGGTGGGCGGGTGTAGTTTGGCTTTTTCGCTGTGTGTTATAATTTTTGATTGTATGAGGACCGTTTTGTGGGTATTGGATTGGTAGCCGGTAATCGTGGGGTAATTTTGAGGGTGAATGAATGTTATGCTGTGTGTGCCTTTAATTTT
This sequence comes from Holosporales bacterium, assembly GCA_031281515.1. Taxonomy (GTDB): domain Bacteria; phylum Pseudomonadota; class Alphaproteobacteria; order RUG11792; family RUG11792; genus JAIRNI01. The sequence continues at coordinate 1,391 of JAITFF010000038.1, forward strand.
TCTAACCTTGAGACTCTCAGGGCAATTTTCCTCGCCGCCTCTGATGCTTTCGTACCAGTCATATTGCAGGTTACAGAATCAGCTCTGAATTTTATGGGACTGGATTATGTACTTTCAATGGTTGGGGTTTCGTCGAAAGAATTTCCAGATTTGCAATTTTCTCTGCACCTCGACCACGGGAAGGATTTCAATATCTGCAAGAAATGCATTGATGCTGGATTTTCCTCGGTCATGATCGATAAAAGCTCTTGTGGATTCGAGGAAAACGTTGCTGCAACTCGGGAAGTCGTTGATTATGCCAATAAATTTGGTGTATCGGTAGAGGGTGAACTAGGAGTTCTCTCGGGCATTGAGGATGATATCTCCGTATCTGCTCCTGGCTCCTTTTTAACTGATCCTTCTTTCGCTGCTCGTTATATCGAAGAAACAGGGGTCGATAGCCTGGCCATTGCGATTGGAACAGTTCATGGGCCGTATAAGGGGAATAACACTCCTCCTAAACTTGATATTCCGCGCTTAATAGAAATTAAGCGTCAGGTTGGGAAGGATTTCCCTCTCGTCCTACACGGAGCCTCCTCGGTATATCCGGATCTAGTATCCATGTGTAATCAATACGGTGCCGATATTCACGGAGCATATGGAATATCAGATTCCGACCTCCAGTCTGCTGTGAAATGCGGAATTAACAAGGTCAATATTGATACTGATCTCCGTTTGGCTTATATCGCCGGTCTCAGACAAAGCATGAGTCAGGATCCGAGCTCCGTCGATATCCGTAAACATCTTGGAGCAGCAATTGAAATGATGAAAAAAATTGCAATCAGAAAGATTAAGCTGATCACAAAACTGGAAGAGTGTTAATCAGCCGATTCTATGAGGAAGACGTCCTTTCTGGATTGCAAGGAGTCTTTGCCGATTAATGGCTGAATTTACAATAAAATTTCTCCCAGACGTTGAATAACAGAGTGAATATCGTACGTCCTTTCTTCTGTATTTTTCCATTTTTTTAACATTACGATTTTATTGTCACACCTGATTTTAACGGTCCAGCCCTTCCCTTTCAGTTCCTCCGACTGTAAAAATTCCAGTAATTTTGCTGGATCTTTGCACCTATTTTTGTAAAACGAAAATGTTAGACCATTCGATCCGACATCCAGCTTATCAACATGAATCGACTTACAAATAATATTAATCCCAATGAGGATGAACAGATTTTCAAGTTCAAGTGGAAGCTTTCCGAATTTGTCTGCAATCTCGTCGTGCATGGCCTCAATTTCGGTCACATCACTCAGGCCACCAATTCGACGATATAGGGTTAACCTCAAATCCTGATCCTCAACATATGTCTCTGGAATCAGCACAGAAACACCCAAATTGATCTGCGAATCAACTATCTCGATGGGGCCAGTCTTTCCGGCCTTAGCCATCAGGATCGCCTCCTTCAGCATCGATTGATACAGTTCAATTCCAACCTCCTTGATGAAACCAGATTGTTCCTCTCCTAGGAGATTCCCTGCTCCGCGGATATCTAGGTCGTGACTAGCCAGTGTGAATCCAGCTCCTAGTTTATCAAGATTTTGCATCAGCTCTAGCCTCCGCTGAGCATCCGGAGACAATTCACGATCGGAAGGCACGATGAGATATGCAAAAGATTGAAGACTAGACCGCCCTACCCTGCCCCTCAGCTGGTACAATTGAGCCAGACCGAAAAGATCAAACCTGTAAATCAAGATCGTATTCGCCATCGGTACGTCAAGCCCAGAATCGATTATATTCGTCGAAACCAAAATATCAATGTTTCGATCGTAAAATTTCTCGATAATTTCCTCTAGATTTGAGGTCTGACCATGAACCTGTTCAATCCTCACATCAGCAGTCAAAATTTCCCTCAGAAAGTGGTATACAAAATCCAGATACTCAATCCTGGGAACAACGAAAAAAACCTGCCCTCCGCGTTCGAGTTCAAGTTCTATGGCCGGTTTAATATCGGCCTCATCGAATTCGCACACATTCGTCTGGACTGGAAGACGCTCTACGGGAGGGGTCGTTATCAAGCTTAGATCACGGATTCCAGTCATCGAGAGCTGGAGAGTCCTCGGAATCGGAGTAGCACTCAACGTCAGGAAATGTACTCGGCTGAAACGGCGCAGCTTCTCCTTCTGCTTCACTCCAAAATGATGTTCTTCATCAATAATTACCAACCTCAAATCCGCGAACTCTATCTTCGGCGAGAGGAGGGCATGAGTCCCAATAATAATCTTAATCTCATTACTTTTTATTTCTGCAATATTTCGCTTGAAATCTTCTGTGGACACAAGTCTCGATAATTGACATATTTTAATGCCAAAATTAGCGAATCTTTTTGAAAATGTCCGAAAGTGTTGCAGAACTAGTGCAGTTGTTGGAGCGAGGAGTACGACTTGCTTCCCGTTTGAGGCAGCAATGAACGCCGCCCTGAGGGCAACTTCAGTCTTGCCAAAACCTACATCTCCGCAAACCAATCGATCCATCGGGACAGAGCCCTGCATATCCGATAAAACATCGGAAATAGCTAGTAGCTGATCGTCAGTCTCAGTATGCCCAAATCCCTCGCAATATTCGTGATATTTTCTCTCATTTACGGTCAGTGGCTCAGTCGTCAAAAGTTTACGCTTCGCCTCCAGCTGCAGGAGATTGTTAGCGATAACCAGTAACTTTTTCCGAATTTTATCACGTCTATTGGCCCAACGGCCCCCTTTTAGAGAATCCAATTCGACATCGGCATTTTCTCCACCGTAGCGGGAAACGCGAGCGATATCCTCTATCGGGACATAAAGCCTGTCATCATTTTTAAATACCAGGACCAGAAAGTCATGATAAATTCCAGATAATTCTAAGCTAATAAGTCCATCATATACGGCAATCCCATGCCTTTCATGAACGACGTAATCACCGGCTGACAGCTGAGCAAATTCCCTGAAAACGTCAGCAACTGACCTCCTACGTGGTCGGCGATGTTCCGGCAAGATACTTATCCCTTTTTATCATCCAGTAGCATTATTACTCGCGACACTCTATTTTGCGGTTTTGCCATTAGCTCCGGCCTTACCCGCCGCCAGATCGATTGTAGTTGCCACCATCATTCTCGCTCTACCACGAAGAATGACGAATGGGATCGGCCTCCTTTCTTTTGCTTTGACAAGGGCATTCATGATTTTCTCGAACTGGGCTACGCTCGTGATGAGGACATTGCTCGCACTCAAAATTACATCTCCCGGCATGAAAACCAGATCAAATAACGCAAGTTCAGAAGTCTCGTCAATCTTGGTCACGATTACCTTGGCTTCCGGCGGGTATTCGCTCCTATATTTTTCTGGGACGGCGGCAACAGTAATCCCAAGAGACGGAATATCGGCCTTGGATTTCTGATCATCAGCTGCCAATCCCTGCTCATCAGTACCGTCGAGCGACCCGTTCTCCATGGCCTTTTCGAAGTCACCAACATTAACCGACAACTCGACGGCACCCCATTTATCTCCATCCTTATGGCGCCAAACTTGCAGCTTAACAGCCTTTCCGATCTGCGTTTCTCCGACCAAACTCTGGAGCCCCTTATTCTTTGAAATCTTCACTCCATTAAACTCTATGATGATATCTCCAACCTTGAGGCCCGCCTTGTCGGCTGGTCCATTCGGAACAACCTTCGCGACGTACGCACCAAATACCGCCATCGAATCCAGGCATTTTTCCGCTAGCCCAATACTTTCCGCCAATTTGCCATCAACCTTCTGGACTTCCACACCGAGCCATCCCCTAAAGGTTCGTTTATGTTTAATGAGCTGCTCGATTGTAATATTCGCAATATTTGACGGAATAGCAAATCCGATTCCAATATTCCCCCCGTTTGTGGTAATTATCGCATTGTTGATACCGATGACACTACCGTGAACGTTCAGCAAACAGCCGCCAGAGCTCCCCATATTAATGGGGGCACTGTGCTGAATAAAATCGTCTACTAAACTCAACGATGGCTTTGAAAGAGCAACATTTCGCCCCTTGGAGGATATTATTCCGCTCGTAACCGTACTCCCGAATCCGAACGGATTTCCAATTGCTACGACAAAATTACCTTCGGAAATATCATCAGAGTCTCCCCACGTAACGGCCTTCAATTTTTTTCGATCTACGTTGGCACCCTTCAGATTAACGGAAATAACAGCGATATCGGTACGCGGATCACTGGCATGCAGCTCAGCCTGAAGCTCCGTCTTATCGGCCAAAGTTATGACTATCTTCTTCGCTTTCTCGACGACATGATTGTTCGTAGCGATGTACATCTTATCTTTATCGACACTAACTATGAATCCAGACCCCAGAGCCTGCACCTTTTTGGGTTTGCTCTTTCTATTCGGGAAATCAAAAAAATCTTTGAAAAAATCGTCGAAGGGTGATCCTCTGAACAGATCATGAATTTCTGGCTGTTCATCCTCGATGAGTTGAACAACGGCAATACTAACAACAGAATCTTTATTTTTTTTTGCTACGTCCTCAAAGCCCTTTTCAAAATTTAGGACGATATCGGAGGTTGATTCCTTCTCCGTCTTTTTCTCGTCAATTTTTTGAGGTATAGGCTTTGAACTTTGCGGAATATCCTGAGATTTATCAGCATCTGGCTTTTCTTTCTTTTTCTCAATTTTCTTTTCAGTAGATTTCTGATCACCAGACTTCCGGATGATAGAATCGCCGAAGGTGATGTGATACTCCTTCTTTAGGTAATCCCATGTTTCGGTGGCGAAGATTATGAGAGCAATATAAATAACTACTTTAATGGCTTGGATGATCACCCCAATTATCTCCAACAAAAATTCAATCGAATCAATGACGTGGGACCA
>JAITFF010000071.1 GCA_031281515.1 Holosporales bacterium
ATCCCATCGGGTGAATTACGGCATATCCGGACATCCTTTTATAACGAGCTAATACATCTCCTATCGTGTAATTTCTGATATGCCCCATATGCAATTTACCGGATGGATACGGCAACATCTCAATCACGTAATATTTTTTTTGGCGATTTTGCAAAATCTTCGAATTAGAAATGGAATACTGAGAAAAGATTTCATGCCATTTCTTTTCGATAGATCTAAAATTATAAGCTCTATCCGACATCTTATGAATAATTTCGGTGATCTAAAAAATCTACGGCAGTATAACAAAGTTTTTCTCTACATTTAAGCATTTCGGGATGGAAGGCGATTTTTTTTGTGATATGCTGTCGCCTGCGTATCCAAAGAAAAACGAAAAATCGGGTCTAGACGAATGTTCAGGAGATCTCTCAACAGGGCAAACGACGCTCTCCGATCGATTGCACTGATTCCGCATTACTATTCTCATGGAGACGGTTCCTGCTTCGTTAAATTTGGAAATACACAGGTAATTTGCGCGGCAACTATAGAAGACAGAGTACCACAGTTTTTGAGGAACTCTAAGACTGGGTGGATTACTGCGGAGTATGGAATGCTTCCCTGTTCATGTAATGAGCGAACCGAACGAGAAGCGGCGAAGGGGAAACAATCCGGTCGAACCCTTGAGATACAGCGTTTAATTGGAAGATCTCTGAGATCAGCGGTCGACCTTTTCGTCCTGGGAGAACGACAGATAAAGATAGATTGTGATGTCATTCAGGCAGATGGCGGAACTCGAACGGCCAGTATAACGGGATCCTTCGTTGCCATGTACCTGGCCTGTCAGAAGCTACTTAAGAGCAGAAGGGTATTGGAAAATCCGATCAAGAGCCAGGTCGTGGCCATCTCATGTGGAATCGTTGAAAATGCCCCATTGCTGGATCTGGATTATTCAGAGGATTCGAAGGCCGAGGTTGACGCTAATTTCGTTTTATCTGAAGATGGAATCATCGAAATTCAAATTAGCGGAGAACAGAGGCCGTTTAATGATAATGAATTCAATAAACTTTTGGAATATGCTAAGAAAGGAAAGGATGAACTCATCGAAAAGCAAAGACTTGCCCTAGGTATTAAAGATTGAAATTTGATTTTTATTTCCTCAATTTCCCAGAAACGAAATCACTGTTTTCTGTTTTGGAAGACCATGGATTCGAGGCACGGTTCGTTGGTGGATGCGTCAGGGATGCACTGCTAGGAATTACAACGGATGATCTGGATCTAGCCGTCAATGCGGATATCGAATCGGTTAAAAAATTACTGGAAGCGAACGGAAACAGGTGCCTCGATACTGGTTTAAAATACGGATCGATCACTGTTTTTGTTGGTGACAAAAAATTTGAGATTACATCCCTCAGGATTGATAAAGAATGTTTTGGACGAGCCTGCACGGTTATCGGGACTTCGAATTTCGAAGAAGATGCTAAGAGAAGGGATTTCACGATCAACGCTATATACGCCACACGATCCGGAGAAATTTTCGATTATTTCAGTGGGATAAAAGACCTCCGCAACAAATGCGTCAGATTTATAGGGGATCCTAACGAGAGGATTCGGGAAGATGCCTTAAGGATTTTCCGGTACTACCGAATGTGTACTAAGTTCGGAGACCTTAGCAACCAATATCACGAGATTATCAAGAATAGGGCAGATGATGTCCTGAAAATTTCGATTGAACGAATTCAAAAAGAAATATTTATGATATTAATGTCAAAATATTCATTTGAAATCATCAGATTAATGATTGATGCTAGAATTCTACATAGAATTTTCTCGAGCCTTAACGAAGACAGGCTAGCTGCAATTACGAAAAGCAATCTCCCTATTGAAGGGAGGCTCTATTTACTGCTCGATAAAGATGATCTGTTGAAGACTTTAAAACTAACTAATAGATATAAAACAAAAATAATGGAATACAACAAATTTGAAGAGGAAACTCCGTTGTATATTCTGTACAAAAAAGGAAGTGCTTTCCTTTCTGAAGTTCAAGAAATAAATCGCATTAAATTTGGAACAACTCCCATCGAACCGGATTTATCCGATATCCATATTCCAAAATTTCCAATAACCTTCGCGGACCTTCCACCCGGTATTAAGGATGCTCGAAAAAAACTCATAGCATGTGAAAAATGGTGGGTAAATAGCAGATTTCAAAAGACTAAGTCGGAATGTGTAGAGTATATACATGTCCTATGCGAAAACACATAATCTGCTGCCCTATCCACGAATATAAACGTGCTCATAGTACTTTCGCCGTGATCATTCAAAGATCTTCGATTAAAGTCCACTGACTATGAATTCATCGGAAAGTGGCACTCAAAAAAGTGGTAACTTCTTGGCCAGATTCTGATGTCCGTCTCAGGTCAACCTGTGCTACACTCCAATCCCACTGTCGCGAGAACAAGGAGAATTTTGGTGGCTAAATTATACTTTTACTATTCAGCGATGAATGCCGGTAAATCGACTCGATTGCTTCAAAGCAATTTCAACTATAAAGAAAGGGGAATGGATACATTGCTCTATACATTTAAGTTTGATAATAGATTCGGGGAGGTCAAAATTTCCTCACGGATTGGCTTAGAATCGGAGGCCAATTCCTTTGATTCTGAGCTCAACATATTCGCGGACATAAGAGAGAGGAGAACAGCGAAGACAGCCTGCGTATTCGTGGATGAAGCTCAATTTTTGACGAAAAATCAGGTACATGAATTGTGCAGAGTTGTCGATGAGCTCGACATCCCTGTCCTGTCATTTGGATTACGTTCCGATTTCCTGGGAGAGCCATTCGAAGGAAGTATGTACCTGTTAATTCTGGCCGATGAACTTATCGAAGTAAAAACGGTCTGCCATTGCGGGAAAAAAGCAATAATGAATGCGAGATTTGATTCCAATAGAAAGATCATGCGTAGCGGAGAACAGATTGATATCGGTGGTAACGAGAAATATATATCTCTCTGCCGGAAACACTTCAGGGATGGCATCATTGATGGATTAGCGGACTGAATTTGGGAAAAGAGTTAAAGATGTGTTACAATAATAATAATATGCAGTAGTTTATTTGGTGTATTTCACCATGAAGGGAAATGTTTTAGAAGCGATTATTGGAGCTGTAGTCTTAATAGTCGCATCTTTCTTTATGTATTTCGCTTATACATCCAGCGGAGAAAAGGTTAAAGATGGATATCTATTGCTGGCTCGGTTTGATGATGCCAGTGGGATTATGGTTGGATCTGATGTAAAATTGAACGGTATCAAGGTCGGTGTAGTGAAGTCCCTATCGCTCGATGAAAATTATCAGGCCAGTGTTACCATCTTGGTTAAGGGTGACATCAAAATCCCGACAGATAGTTCCGCACATATATCGACGGAAGGTCTAATGGGGAATAAGTTCATTGCCATCATACCGGGATATAAACCCGAGAAAATGAATGTAGGAGATGAAATTGAGATAACTAGATCCGCCGTTAATCTTGAGGGGTTGATCGATAAGTTTTTGGTTGGAGGAGGTAGCAAGGACAAGTGAAGGACGGGCTCATCGATTTATTGAATGAAAAGAAGGCCTTCGATGTCGTCGAGTTCGATTTATCGAGGAAATTGGAGAGACTGTCCGATACATGTATTATAGCCACGGGCACATCGGCTCGGCATCTGAGATCCGTCGCCGATTATGTTTATCGCTACATGAAGAATAATCAGCAAAACCCAAGGATTGAGGGAATAGCCGAAAGTGGGTGGATCATCATCGAATCCAGAGGAATTGAAGTTCATTTATTCAAGCCAGAGCTCAGAGAATATTATGCTCTGGAGGAACTGTTTTCCTAGTTCAGATTTATATACCGCGTGACCTGAAGAGGCGATTCCTGCGGGCGGATGCCATCATCAAGAATCGGAATGATGCGTTCGAATATATCATGTGCCAGAGGGGCTGCATTCCATCCGGCCGTGGCGTATCCATATGTCCCATCGATCGGCTTTGGATCATCAAGCATAACGATCAGAAAGTATTTCGGTTTGTCCTTCGGAAATCCACCAACGAATGTCGTAATTCTCGATCGATTCTCCTTATTCCCGTAGCTTCGCCCTTGTATCTTGTATGAAGTGCCCGTTTTCCCGATGATTTCGATTCCGTCAATGCCGGCTTTCCGCCCGGTTCCATAGCAGATAACGGCCCTCATCAATTCTCTCACGATAGCTGAGGTTTGCTTTGACACGACCCTCTCGTCTGTTGGTAGTGCCCCATTTCGCAGGAGAGTTGGCCGAACTCTAATACCATCGTTGGCGATCGAGGCTATGATGGATAACAATTGAATTGGTGCCACGGACACTCCGTATCCATAAGATACGGTTGTTGCCGTAGCTTCTGACCATTGCCCTGGAATAATGGGATCTCCGACTTCTGGAATTTCGAGTTGAACCTTTTCTGTGACACCAAATAGTTTCATGTATTTTTTTTGCGTATTCAGCCCGAAAATTCTAGCGATTTTAACGGCTGCTATATTGGAGGAAAAGACGAAAGCTTCCGCGAGCGACAGTGTTCTATTTTTACCGCGGAAATCGCTAATAGTATGGCGACCAAGTTTGATCGGATTCGTTGCATCGAACATGCTATCGAGCCTGGCTGCTCCGGAATCGAGAGCAATCGCCACGTTTAAAATCTTAAATGTAGATCCAGGTTCAAAAACACCGAGAGTATTTCGATTGAACATATTGATACTTGTCGTTTTGGCGACATCATTCGGATCGAAATCTGGCAGAGAGACAATCGCAACTATCTCGCCACTGTTTGACATCAGTATTGCATTCCCGCCAACTGCTTTAAACTTATGAATACTCTTTTGCAATTCTTCATGAATTATAGACTGAATTCTGAGATCCAAACTTAAGATCAATTTTTTTTCTGGGTCATCGGAAATTATAAGTTGATCATTAAATTTTTTCTCGAGTCCGCTGACGCCGGTTCCATCGACATCAGAACAACCAATGATATGGGAAAATAGATTGCCATGAATATATATCCTTTTGTAATCTTTTTGAAAATTTATTCCAGGAATTCCGAGATCCATTATCTTTTCCTTTGTCTGTGGAGTAACGTGTCTTGCGATCCATACGAAATGTTTCGATTTATCACCCAGCCTTTGCCGAATGGTACCGGCGTCTGGTAGTTCTCTGACTTTTGACAATTTTTCGGAGGCCTCGTTAATATCGATAACTACTGAAGGATCGGCATAACATGAGGCCGTCGTAATACTCGTCGCTAAAAGTGAACCATTCCTGTCAGCGATATCCGCTTTCCTCATTACTTCATTTTGATTTGTAACGACTTTGACTGAGGTATTCTCCTTGAAAACCATGAGATCAGCGAGTCTGTATGAAATGCAGATGAAAATCATGACACCGAAGATACACGAAACAATGATTCGAATTCTGAGGGCTTCCATGAGGTTGGAATGAGTCCTCATCTTTCTCCACAATGCAAATCCTTCGAAGAATTGGCTTTTCACTCGCTAATCCTCCAAGGCCTTGTTTAAGAACGAATGGAAAGATTTCTTTTTATTATCGGAAGTATGGTCGTATAACTCCTCGTACTGATTATTCATCAAGTCTTCGTGCCCTATTATCTGGGTATTCCCCATTGGTACCATTTCCTTAAGATGTT
>JAITFF010000058.1 GCA_031281515.1 Holosporales bacterium
TAATTCATCGTCCCAAAAGAACATTTTCTCATCAGGGATTTCTGTGATTAATCTGTAATCGCCAGGAATTTCCATGAATGGCTCAGAGAAAAGAGCAGTCAAACAGCGATTCATAAGATAAATCCCACTAGATGCACCGCCAGGTTCCTTCGTCGATTTCTCAGAACCAGCACTTTTATTTAACATGTTGTTAAATTCAGAAATCTTTGATTTAAGATATCCGAAATTAACGGCAGTAACATCGAGGAGCTTTTGGGCTATATCTTTGCCAAATAATGTCTCCACTCCATCCAAAAATTTGTCGAATTCTTTATCTGGAACGAAAACAGCGTTATCCAGCCAAGTTTTCCCTTCTTCACCAAGTTCTTCGCAAACTATCGCCAAATTCTTTGCAAAATTGCGCATCTCACTAAGATCTGGCACCTTCCTGAGTTGTTGATGAGCAAGATGATCCATAAATTTGTTGAGCATGGATACAATACTATTTTCAGATTTAGACGTGAAAATCGTGTCTACGTATGCCTGAAATAGATCAATCAAAACGCCATACGCAGTTTGCTTGTATGGAGTCAAGTTAATCGATGGGAACGGCGTATTCATCAGGATTCTTCTGAATTGCTGATAATTATCCAAAAACTCCTTCGATAAACAGCCGTGAAATACGTAGTCAATCAAATCATTTAAATCATTGGGATCACCAGAAGTCCTCAGCGAATCAAATCGTCTTATATTTTTCTCGAGTTCAATTAACCCGAAAATATATTCCTTCATGGCCGCGTATTCTTTGCTATTATTCGGATTAAGAACTTCAGAAATACTAGATGATCGAGAAATTGGCTTCGTATTAAGGAGCATTCGAGCACGTAGCAAAAGATTCATATAAATCGTTCTGACGACTACTTTTTGATATGATGCCCGAAGTGTTTCCTTGAGATTATTATCGATCGATCCAAACCACGAGGCCGGAACGAATATTGATGAAAATCTGGCGTAATTTATCTGATTCATCATTGATAATAGCTGACTCGTACATTCAGCTAATACTTCATTACCATTACTATTCAAATTCTTGAAGGTCAAATCGCTGGCACTTTTCATGAGAGATGATATCTTGAAAAGAGTCGGAAATAGCGCATCCTTACTTTGCTTTAGCTTATCCTTAGCACTGAATAATCCATAGCTTCCGATTACGACGAAAGCAGCCGTCGAGACTTTTGCGATAAATATTGATTTATTGGTTTGATGGACTTTAGACAGCATAGGAGCTGCAATTCCGTCTTCCATGAAAATCTTCTTCAATAGAAGGTCTTCAAAGAAAAAGATCTTTTTCACAGAAAACTGATCGTCCAAAACCGATATCGTTGTACTTCCAGCCTCGTTAACATCAGCATCTGGAGTTCCAACAATCGCCATCGTCTCTTCACTTCGATTCGATTGATCGAACTGAAGGAGTGGTACCATTTTACTATCACCGGTAAAATAAAATCCTCGAAAATAAAATTTTTCTTCAACAGAGGAAGATTTAAAAATAGTTTCTATATAGCATTTTAATGACTCTTTAATTGTCAGCAATTCACTGGGAAAAACGAATACACCATCCCGTGTCGTCGTAACTGAACTTTCCGCAAATATCTCCATCCTAATTTCATTGAGTTCATCCTCGAAAAAAGCGAACGCATCATCGAGAATTCTCGACGTAAAAACTGTATTACCAGAAAATGGAGAAGACCATCCGAGCATATTTGCCCTATTCCTGACCGGAATCTCCGAACAGAAACTCTGAAATCCTGGAATGATATCGGATTTCGTAACAACGATATAAACCGGCAACTTCATCCCCAAATAATTTTGGGCAAAATTCAATTTCCGCGCAATAAACAGGGCTCGTTTTTTTATTTCATCTACAGGAAGTTTATTTTTCCCGTATAACTCATCAGCTGGGATCGTTAAAATCAGCCCATTTAGCGGCTTCGAGCTCCGATACCGAGCCAGCATGTTGAGGATTATATTCCAGCTTCGCTCATCGGCATTAAAGCCAAGCTTCGGGAGGAAAACGGCCCCCTTGATATCCAGGACTACACCATTCTTGAGGAACCACCATGTGCAGCTGGAATCTCCGTTATCGTCATCGTAAATTTCTTCGTGAGTAAATCCGCCTAGTAGCGATGATTTTCCGGCTCCTTCAGTTCCGATTATCATATACCACGGTAGTTTATATTTGTATCCGACGCCAAGTGATGACTTCAGGAATTCCATGGTCTTGAAGAATGAACGAACTATGCTGTTGACCCTGATGTATCCCTTTCTGATGAGGTACTGATTTAGCCATTCTCCGATTGGTGGTGGTTTCGTCGCATTTTCGTCGATCTGTGTATCATCATCTCTATTTTCATCACTCTCATTTCTGATCGCGGATGGAGGTAGATCGACCACCCTCTTCGCCTTCAGCTCTGCGCGTTTCATGGAGATTAGCGTGAAAATCGTGACGAGTAGCATCGCCAAAAAGGCGACCGATAAAACGACGGCAATCAGAACTGGCAGCGAAAATGGGCCACCAGTTATCCAGTTCGCGAATGTATCCAAGAAATTCATACCAGCGGCCCCTGTCTCGTCTGGTCAACAATTTTTTCGAGGATGTCGCTGATATCGTCGGTAATGCCATACCAGACGCAGTATGAAATGGCTATGTAAATGAAGACGACCGTCGTTATGCACCATGACCAAAATTTCGCATCCGGTAAAATTGCATCATTACCTTCGGAATCGGTGTATTCATAGCATGATTCGATCAGGTGATAGCGACCCGGATAAAATAGGCGAGATGATTTACTGTGGAGGATGGAGTAGAGGCGATCCTTATACCAGGAGATATGGTCACTGGCCCCGTCGATATCTCGGTACCGTCCCTTGAACCCGAGACTCAATGACATTAAATACAAAAATGCCATTTCTTCGTTATCTAATGTATATATAATTTCATCTAGCATCTTAAAAAATTTATCCCCAGCCACTTCGGATTGAAAAAATTGTTTTTCCAGGAGAGAAAATCTCCAATATTTCGCTCCGTCCCACCTCAAATTAATAAAAATCTCGTCGGCCAATGTCGTCATGATGTACTTGGCGTCGGTGACCAAACGGGGAGGCAGCCTCGATTTCGTGGCGATAATTTCTGACGCCGAATCTATGATTGTCATCAGTTTTTTCTGAATCGTGACGATGGCTCCTTCGACTTCATCGTGCTCTGATGATTCATTCTCAACTTCTTCTCCGCTTGAATCTGGAGGATCTTGAGCTGAAGATGAAAAATACAGGCTTAAAGCCCTTTCCTTTTGGCGCAATAATTCGTAATAAAACGATTGAAATCCGTGTACTACAGCACTCTCACTTGCCGAGAAACTCACTTAACTACCTCCATCCGGTTCTCTCGGGAGATACAAAATTATCTCTACAGGCCTCGAATCTGAACTATCACCCGGATTAAACATGTGAATATTCTGCCCTCCTTTAATAAATCTCGAATTTATGTCGATTTCGAACATCATAACCCCAACCCCAGGCAAAATTTTCGAAACAATTTCTCGTCTTAGCGGCGCTCTTTCTGCTCCCTTAACCCTATTCGTCCTGACAATTTCGAGGGCGAAGTCTGAGACGACAACGGCATTTTCTACCCATTTCTCGAGTTCAGATACGCTCATAGATTTATCACCACGAACTCCAACATAAATTTTTCCGGAAGTACACCTAATGAGGTCACCATCCCCAAAATAGTGGTAGAAAAACCTATCCTTATGATTGAAACGAATAACAGAGAATCCCCTCTCGATGACGGAAATATACCGTTCTATCAGCTTTATGACACCGTATATGCGATCATCGATATTACAATGGTCGTATGGTTGCATCACGGGCGGAATTTCTGTTGGAATCAGAGCGGAAACTCGTCCCAAAATATCGGCCAATTGATGATATAGATCGTATGGTCTGATCTCGTTGCTGTATACCAGAGCCTCAAATCCTGGAAGAACCGTCATGACCTGCGATAAAATGCTGTGAGTATCGGAGGCTACTGTATCGGAAACAGCATTCTTTAGTTTTTCCGCTAAAAACACTGCCTTTTCCCGAAGATTTTGTGAAAGGGTTAGGCATCTCTGCCAGAGTGGAAAGTGCTTCTCTATGAAAAAACACGGGGGTGTCCAGTTCTTAACACCAAAAACGCCGTCTGTGAATATTATTTTGCACAACGGAAATCCTATACAAAGCTCCGGTAACTCAGCTCCTATGTATAAAAAAGCATTCGGGAAAAGCCTCGGGATTTTAACACAATTATCCTTGATATTATCGTCGGATACCGGATATCCGTCGACCGAATAGAATCTAGCCGGATTTCCCAGGACGGGAGAAATTTCATCGGAACTCCCGGCGATTGCAATGAAAATTGTAACTTCCGGATTATCATCTGGAATTTCAGCGGCGACATCAATTTCCAGCGGCTTTAGCCCTTTAAACTTCTCCGGGAAGTAACTGAAAATCAATCCGTCCGGGAAAACTGCCTCAATTTCATTTATCCTGTATAGCCCATCGGTTAGGGCGACCTTATCAGTCCGCAGATGCCGAACCCCGAAGTGATTCGACGATAGCAGCCGAACATGGTTCGCCAGAATCTGAAAATTACGGAGATCGTTTTGCTGGAAATGATGCTGCGAGAGGAGCATACCCTCATGCCAGTTAATACCAAGCGGAATCGGAAAAATCTGCTCAAACTTGCGGCTCATAATTCTTCCGTCGCAAACCTTAAAAAAATGTGATTCGTGCGCTGGCTAATTTTATTCAAAAATCAAGCAAATTCAAATCTCTTTGTTGCTGAGTTTCCAAGATACATCAATTTTTCGTCTATTTTTATAAATTTCAGATTTCATGGCAGATTTTTTTCCGATCAAAATGGTGGAAATTACATGCTATCATCTGCCGGGAATGGTATCTTTTTTTGTGTTCAAGTAGGTAGGTAAATTGGATTTATTTTTTCCGGAAAAACAAAACAGTAAGAATAAACGACCTAACAAGATTGCCATTCGGATTCGCGGATGCATCGCCCTAGCCCTATTGCGTGGTGATTTCCCGGTCAACCTCAGGGCTCGAGCTGAATCACTTCCGCCGTGTCAAATTACCATCACTTACGTCGATATATCGCCTGACCTGAGAAACGCCACCATCTATTTCACGACGTCCGCTGACGCCACGGGAGACGCGGCGTTGAAGTTCTTTGAGGTGCAGAAGTACTACCTCAGGAACCTAATAGCGAAACAAATTAAACTAAAATTCGTACCAAGCATCTCATTCAAAATCGATGAATCGGTTGCAAATGCGAAGAAGATCGAAAATTTATTAGATCCTTTGCGAACTTCAATAGTGGATTAATAGTAATTGCCCCAATACTATTTTGTCTTTCAATTTGACAAGAAAAGATGTTATAATCAAACAAACGGATAGTTGATAATTTGGGGATGTAAATATGAAGATTCAAAAATTGGCGTCGATGATGATAGCTGGGTTGCTTTGTGGAGCCTTTAGCGCTGAATTAGCAGCGACCACTCCGAAATCGGTTATGAAGCAGGATCTTTTTGCCAAGTTGAATGATAGTGTTGTAAGACGTGTACCTATTGCCATAACTCCGGAGGAATCCGCGGTTTTGTTAAAAAGATGGAATAATTCAAAGCGATTAAAGGATGGTGCCCCCAAAGCGGATAAACCGCCCTTAACTGGGAGCGCTGTGAACAAAATAAGGGCCTTGATTGGTGAGCAATAACCTCTGACTGCAGGTCATCTCCTCAAGGCTTCGACCGGATCTAAGGTCGAGGCCTTCTTCGCTGGATATAAAGTTGCTATGAAACACAGCGCCAATGAAAAAGCCACTATTCCTGCTACCTCTTTCCAATCTGTTTGTGACGGAATTTGAGATAGGTAGTAGATTTCTTCACTGAACAGCTCCGATCCGGACATCCGCTCGAGGATACTCTTAATTCGATCGATATTGAGGGATACGATGAGGCCGAGGCCGAGTCCGGTCATCGTTCCAAATACGCCTATCGAAGCTCCTATATTAAAAAATATGCGAAGAATGGATTTCCTGGTTGCCCCCATAGTCCTTAGGATCGCGATATCCCTCGTTTTACTATTCGTTAACATCGTAAGTCCAGAAATAATATTAAAAATTGCGACGAGGACTATGATGCTTAATATCAGGGTCATCACATTCTTTTCGACAACAACAGCGTGAAAGATACCGGCATCCGAGTGTTTCCAGTCTAAAACCAAAAACTGATCTCCAAGGATATCAGAAAGCTTCCTCGTTGTTGAGGAAACTGAATCCGCATTTTTGACAAATATATCTATTTGTGTCGCCAGGTTATCATATCCAAAAAACGACTGAGCCATTTCCATTGGCATCATTAGGATATTTTTATCGTACTCATTCATACCGACCTCGAAGACGCCAGCTATCTCGAAAATATCCTCTTTCGGGAAACTACCGAACGGAGTCACAATTCCATCCGGTAGGTATAATTTCATTTTATCTCCTACCTTAAGTCTCAGAGATTCTGCCATCCTCTTTCCAATCATTACGTTCTGCCCTTGAAAAGATTTCAGTGAGCCATACTTAATATTCTCGGAAACGAGTTTTTTTGACTGAAAGTCCGATTTACTTATGCCGTGGACGATCACTCCTCTGGCATCTCCATTCGCCATCAGCACGACTTGCCTCTCAATTTGAGGGATAACGTTCGTTATGCCTGGTACATCCCGTTTGATCTGAGCGACAATAGTTTCGTAATTGCTGATACCAATCGATTTGGCGTTGGAGACTATAACGTGCCCCCTCATCCCGACTATCTTATCGAGTAGTTCGGCCCTAAACCCATTCATCACGGATGTTACGATGATCAGCGTCGCTACGCCCAAAACGATTCCCAAAAATGAAAACCATGACACGATGCGTGCAAAACCGGTTCCTTTCCTGGAATGCAGATACCGCTTCGTAATAAATGTTTCCATCGCGCTAGCTATCGTAACAAAGATGTGACCTTATCTCGGATGACGATATCACCAGGGTAGCAGTAGTTCAAGACCACTCTGCACCTCTCTTCTAAAATATCAAGATCGAGGGAATTATTGCCAAGTAATTCGACACTCCTCTTTAAAAAGTTCAGCTTTAAAAGCTTGCCCTCCAAAACCTTCTCCCTTTCTTCGACCTGTTCCCTAATCTCCACGTAAGACATAAGCCCGTTCTCACCAGTTATGGAATGAAAAACAAGGTACACGAACGCCATAACAACGAACGCAACCCTATAGGCAAGCTTCACACTGTTGGGGAGACCGACGAAACGCCCGAATAAACTCACTTTCAGACACACAAACAAAAGGTCCGCGATCTAGCAAAAAGGATCGCGAACCTACAAACAAAAAAAAGAATAATAAAACTATATCAGATACGGTTAAGGCTCAACCGTTGTAACAGTGCGACGGTTCTTCGCGTGAGCCATCTCATCCGTACCCGTATCAACAAGTCTTTCCTTCCCGTAGGATACCGTCGAAACCCTCGTCCCTTCGATCCCACCAGCTTGGAGCGCCTTGGAGACGGAATTGGCACGCGCCTCACCGAGGGCCATGTTATACTCAGCCGTACCGCGATTATCTGTATGCCCGGCAACACTAACCTTCGTTCCGCTGTATGTCTTTAACCAGGAAGCCTGCGCGTCGACACGCTTCTTCGCCGACTCCGTAAGGTTAGATTTGTCAAAATCGAAATAAACCACATTCGGAACGTTGTTAGCGAAATCGTCGGCAGATCCAGGAGTAGCGTTGCTGCCACTGCCATCTCCATCCACCGTACATGTTCTGTTACAAGCAGCCAGTAACGCAGCACAAACTGACACAGCCGCTATCAAACCTCTTTTACTATCCATAACCCTGTCCGTCCTTTGAAAAGTTGAAACAATTTCTATATGGTTCAGTCTACCAGATTTCGCACCTCCATTCAAAGTGCTGATCACAACATTTTTGCTTCATCCTCGCAAATCGTTTGTAATTTGCAGCTTTTTTGCAACATAGCCCCCTTCCAAAACAACGAATTAGCTACCCTCCAAAAAATATACTTTTCCTTGCATCAAATTCGTCAAACATTAATCGTGCCATTTCGACAACTGAATATATTAAATTATTAGTTTTGTAAATTTTATGCATATCCCATCCATCAATAAAACTCTTGTTGACAGATTTATACTTATCTGAACACCAAATCATGAAGGGAATATCAAACATTGCTGGGGTCGATAGAGATTCGACGTGTGAATGTGGGCTATCCTGCCCTTCGGTTACATCCTCGCCATGATCTGAAAAATATAGTACGAACGAATTGTCATTCAGAATCCTTACTAGGTCGATTATGTTTCTTAAAACATGGTCCGTATATAATATCGAATTGTTATATTGTGCGACGCCAATGGATTTATCGTTCTCTTCACGTCCCTTAAATACATCGAAGTCCGGTGGATATCTTTTCGAATATGGTAAATGAGATCCCATTAAATGCAAAAATATTATTTTCTTTTTAGCTTTATCTTGAAGTGATCCTCGTAAATATTCTAAAAGTTTTTCATCATAATTCGATGATAACTTAGTCCTATAATGAGATTTATTAATAAATTTCTTAACATCAGAAAGATCACCAATCATCGCCGTCAAGGAATCACAATTCCCGGAGGTATATTGATTGGAAAACCAAAACGTCTTAAACCCAGCCTGTTTAAAAAATGTAATGATATCTCCATTCGCAAAATCTTCATCAAAACACAGAATCCCTTTCAGGGCCTTCTGCGTATGGCAGTATGCTGATCTAACCTCTCGAAATATTTTTAACTCACTTTTCATCGCATCAAAATTTGGAGTTGTATTGATGTTATAGCCATAAATACTCATATGTTCTTTATTGACTGATTCTCCAATAACGATTACATACGTTTGAGGCTCACTTGATTTTATTAATGATCTAATATTTTTAAACTTAAATCCCGCTCTTTTACCCAGAAGATCTGCATTTCTCACGAGGTCTTGCCGATATTCGAAATATGCAAATAAAAGTTTCTCGAATGGATATTTATATCGGTGATCACCGAAACAAAATATTGGATAAGTAACTATGAAAGCCGCTATTAAATACTTCTTTTGAATTCTGATCTGAATCTGCCGCCTACAAGGCAACCAATTACTAAATAAAAATAATACTATGCCAATTCCCCAAAACAGTAAGGTCACAATCAAAAGCTTTAACGATCGGAAATGAATTAAGAACTCTTCAGCCTCTCGCAAATTCGTCTCAAAAATACTAATGAATGAACTTGTACTTATCTCAGAATTAAAGAAAATAATATGAATAATATTTATGTATGTAGACAAATATATAACGAATAAATAAACGAATTTAACGATTCTAGTTTTCTCATTTAAAATCAGGAGTGGTATCGTGAGCGATGCTATCATCGCGAGTGGAGCCCAGATACTCCAAATCTCCGACAATCCGTGCAGTATTTTCGCGACAAATTCAGTGGCAAACGGGAAGATGACGTACCACATTATCCGACATAATCTCAGGTAAAATCGCTCGTATTATTTCTCAACCAAACTGACGTCACGGCATCATCCTTGAAATGTTCGGCAAATCTATCGAGAATGGCCTGGTAGTAAGCAGATAGCCAGGACACCTCAAACTCTGTCAACATTGATCGATCGATTAACTTCCTGCAAAATGGAATAAAATTCAGCGTCTCGAACTCAAGGAACCCATCACTCTCCGAATTCTTCGTCAACAACATATTTTCCAGTCGAATTCCAAAGAATTGCTCATATATCCCGGGCTCGACGGTAACGACCATCCCTTGCTTCATCAGGCTCGTTGAGATCTTGGATATCCTCGGAGGTTCGTGAACATTACCGAATGATCCAACCCCGTGTCCAGTACCGAATTGGTAATCATTTCCGCTCCTCCATACCTCAAATCTAGCGATCGAATCGATGGCTGATGCCCTCACTTTCACCGGAAACTTAGCGGCAGAAAACATGATGACCGATTTCAGAACGGTTGTATAAATACTCCTAATCCTCCTCCAATCAATCAAATCATCTATTTCACCGATGAATACAGTTCGCGTCATATCAGTCGTCGAATTATTGAAATGAATTCCAGCGTCAAACAAAAAGAGCCCGATGTCACTAATACGAGAATTTCCGCATATCTTCGGGTTGTAATGCACGATCGATGTATTCTCTCCGAACGCAGAAATCGAATTGAAGCTCAAATCCACAAATCCGGGTAATTTTTTCGCGGCATTCTCAAAGAAATCGGAAACATCAGTCTCCGTTATGCCACTTTCATTTTCGGCGAAGGCCAACGTTTCAATGAAGGCAATCGACGTCAGCTCAGCAGCAATTCTTTGATTTTTTATTTCGGTATTATTTTTTACACAAAAGAAATCGCTGTATTTGCTGCGGCTATCCCGAGTATCGAATCCATGAGATTGAAGATAGGAAATGAAGTAGGCCGGTACGGTGGAGTAGTCGCATGCCACGATATCACTACTACGCAGCGTCGAAGATACTGCATCCTCGAATTCGCCCAATTTCCTGATCTCTAGGCTAGGAGAAGAATCGATAACATCGAGATCGCAGAACAGCACCGGCTTACCAGACTTGGAGATTATAGCCACACAATTCGGAATAATAGATTTACTCTCTGTCGCACGTGATAAACGAACCCCAAAAAGCCAACCAATCATCGACTGCTCAGTAAAGAGGAGCACTTCATCATCCTTCAAATCAGCTCGGATTCTATTGATTCTTTCGTCTGAAGATTCTCCGACATGTATCGGATCATGCAAAAAAACCGTCGTCTCGGATTTTTTTCTATTCCGATTCAAAAAGTTGGGTTCGATTAATTCGACGGATACGCCAGGTAATCCACGAAATGCATCGATGGTAGAAATATATGATCCGTAAGAAATTGACGTGGATATCATGCCAAGCACTTTCTCGAAAGAGTCCGTGGTCTCGGTTGTCCAAAGTTCCGCCACAACGGAAATTGTATCGCAATCCGGATACTGCTTTATTTCCCAGATCGCGCTATCCGACTGCTCCCGAGCCTGTTTTACGTATCGTCCATCAACGAGCAGAACGGCACGATCTAGGGAGATGATGGCTTTTCCGTTAGATCCCGAAAAACCGGAAATAAATTCTACGTCCGAAGGACCATCCACAAAATTTCCAAACGAATTCTGCATGGAAATGACGATAACGTCGATCCCTGCATCCGACATCTTCATCCTAATCTCCGCCAAGCTATCGGCTGAGTTACTCCCACGACAATCGCATCGACAAATCGTCATCTTAAACATACCTCGGATATTTCTTGGAAATCGTATCTAACTCAACGAGTTCTGTTAGGACCTGCCTCAGGTCTTTTAGTGGCAACATATTTGGTCCATCACATGGGGCACTGTCCGGATTATCATGAACCTCCATAAAAACTCCGGCTACTCCAACACCGACCGCAGCCCTGGCCAGGATTGGTGCAAACTCACGGTTCCCCCCGGAAAATTTGCCTTGTGAAGATGGAGTCTGAATAGAGTGGGTAGCATCAAAAATAACTGGACAACCAGTTCGCGCCATTATGGGGATTCCCTTGAAATCAGAAACCAGGGCATTATATCCGAAACAGGTACCTCTATCAGTTAATAAAACGCTCTGAGCCCCGAAATGATTGAGTTTATTCACCACATTTGCCATATCATGCGGCGCCATGAACTGCCCTTTCTTGACGTTTACTGGCTTCCCAGTTCTGGCGGCAGCCTCTAGTAAATCCGTTTGTCTGCATAAAAAAGCCGGAATCTGCAGAACATCAACTACATCGGCAACTCGTGCACACTGATCTGGAAGATGAACGTCTGTCAATACGGGCACTCCATATGTTTTCTTTACGAATTCAAGAATTTCGAGTCCTTCGTCAATGCCAACTCCTCGGCGCCCGGATATGCTCGATCTATTAGCCTTATCGAAAGATGATTTGAAGA
This sequence comes from Holosporales bacterium, assembly GCA_031281515.1. Taxonomy (GTDB): domain Bacteria; phylum Pseudomonadota; class Alphaproteobacteria; order RUG11792; family RUG11792; genus JAIRNI01. The sequence continues at coordinate 12,117 of JAITFF010000058.1, forward strand.
TATAACCGATCCCAAGAGAATCACATATATTCTGAACACTCTCACATACTAATGAGCAGCAATCCTTCGATTCGATTGCACATGGCCCACCAATAAATACAAAAGGCAAATCGTTCGAGA
>JAITFF010000008.1 GCA_031281515.1 Holosporales bacterium
AGTACTCTCGATAACCTGAGTCACTCCTCGGCCCCCCCAGTCGAGCCTCTCAGGATCCGGAATACTCAGATACTCGATCTCATGCCCGTCAATAAGGATCCCATTTTCTGTTTCCTGGACTGGATACTTAAACCGTCCCTGAACAGAGTCATATTTCAGGAGATGGATGGCAATTCCCCTATCAGCAACATCGTTAATATGGGTTATTTTGATGTTCTGTCTCCGCTCGGTATCATCAAAATACCTCCGCAAAACAGCTCGCCCTATCCTCCCGAAACCGTTTATTCCGACTTTGATCATTTTTCCTCATATCTCCTTAGTTTTTTTTGCAAAATATCAACCATTTTCATCGGCTTTGTCGCTGCTCTGAATAAGCTCTCCGATTACATCCTTGTTAATTTCAATATCCAGTGGTTGTTTCATGGCATTCATCGCGACGGCCATAATATCGCGCGAAGCACCCGCATCAACGTGATTCGAGAAAATCTTGCGCATTTCGTCCGAGGCGCTCACTCCTACTGAGACGTCCTGAATGGCTACTACTATTTGCCCACCATCTGGTAATTTATACGATACTGCCTCTCCCTTTCTCGTGGTCGACATAACATTGAAAAGTATATCCGGATTCGGAATATCCAGTAGTATTTTCGTTACATCTCCCTTCATCTCGTTACGTTGTACAGCCATAATCAAATCCTTTTTGGAGAGCTTATAGACCCTTACACCCTTCCGTTTCTTGACATCTGTTGCCGCTTCATCTCCGTTATTAGTTATATCACGAGCCATCTTTTCTGCTTCCTTTTCCTTGTTACGAGTTATGTAATCGTCCTTAACTTTACCGATAATTTTTTCTAACTGCGGTACCTCAGACTTTTCAATTTTCCTAACGTAGGCGACATATGACACAGAATCATCTTCCTTCGATTCGATTATCTGTGTAGCCTGATTCTCACCGATATCGAATGATGCTTGGATCATCTCATTTCTTGCCGCCTCGTCCTTTACTATTTTCGTCATTTCTTGGCTATCTTTCGCGAATGACTTGAGTTCAATAACCTTAAGGCCAGTTTCTTTCGCGATCTCATCGATACTTTTCCCAGATCCAAATCCGTCGTCGATTTTATTTTTGATGGCCTTGATTTTCCCATAAAATTCCGGAGCATTCAGTCTTTCATTCCGTATTTCTTCCTTTATCTTTAACTTGATCTCGTTTTCATCCTGCATCTTAGACGTATTTACTTTGATTAATCTGTAGATATAGAATTGTCCACCAGAAGAACAAACGGATGACGTCTTGTTTAGGGTCAATTCAAAAAGATCTTTTCCGAACTGCTCCGGTAAATCCGAAAGTCGGATTCCGCGAACGATATCAGCCTGAATTGCAAACTTCTTTTTGACTACGTTCGACGAAGCACCGGAGTTAAGCATATTCCAAGCCTTATCGGCATCCTCCTTCCTCTCGAATGAAAATCTTTCGAAGTCTCTGGTCTCCGGTTGAATGAACAGGTGTTTGGTTTGCTGAAACCGAGACTCTACCTCAGCCGGATCAATCTCTAAAGCATCACCAGCAAGGGCCTGATAATCGATGATTAATACAGATAAATCTCGACGCTCTGGTATTTCATATTGATCCTTATTGATCTCAAAATACTGTTTGACTTCGTCATTCGATGGATTTTGTTCTACTTTCATGTCATTGGGAGACAGCTTCAACACCAGCAACGTCTTTTCCGCTTCAAATTCCTTGGCGATCTGCTCTTTTATGAATGCAGGAATCCGGTAGCTTGTGTTTATCGGATGAAACAACTGCATCTGCTCCAGATTGTTTTTAATCTGCGCCAGGAAGCCGGCCTCCCCTATTCCAGACCTCTTGAGGACATTCTCATAGACTCTTTCACTGAAGACACCATCCACCTGAAAATCTGGCAGAGCCTGTATCAGGCCGATGATGCTCTTTTTGGGAACTAAAATTCCGAGCCGTCCGATGGACTGTTCGAAAACCAGCCTGTTCACTATGTTATCTACGACGATTCCTTTGACGTCGATTTTCCTCATCTCTTCATTAGTGAGTGGTGTCTTGGAATCATTTCTAATTCGTTGTTTTTCACTGTGATACTCTCGAATGAATGTATCAGCCGAAACCTTAGATTTGGCGACACTTATCACAGTCCGTGATGCTGAGTAATTTTTGAAAATATCCCCGACTCCCCACAGACAGAAGCTGAGGATTATCGCACCAAAGAGAATTTTTATGAATAAACTATGAGAAGCACTTCTGAGAGATTTTAACATCTGCGCACAAAACGGAAACTTAAGGCACGACCACACCGAAACATTATATACCCAAATTTAGTGAAGTTGTTATCGATTACTGCTAGATGCATCCTTTTCCTGCGGTTCATCTTTTTTCCCGTCATCAGAAAGGACCGATAATCCATGCAACAAATCCACCGCACGCTGGATCACTGGATCAATCTTTTGTCCCTGTTGTTGTGGTTGTGCCTGCAGCTGAATGTTGTTGTCCTGATCTGCCTTTAAGATTTCGATATCAGGAGAAACTCCAACCTGATCAATCTTCTTCCCATTCGGTGATACGAAATATGCGGTCGTCAGTTTAATGGCTCCCCTCCCTGGAATTGGAATAATCGTCTGAAGAGATCCTTTTCCATACGTCTTTTCTCCAATTAACACGGCCCTCTTATTGTCTCCGAGCGAGGTGGCAACCAGTTCCGCTCCCGATGCAGTATTCGAATCGATTAAAATGGCCATCGGTAAGCCATTGAGCAAATCTATTTCATCGGCAAAAATTGAACGAGATTCAGATTTGTTTCTAGATTGGAAATCTATGATCTTTTTATTGTTCCCTAGAAATAGATCACATACCCTGACGGCTTGCTCCATAATACCTCCAGGATTGTTTCGAAGATCCAGTATGACCCCGGTTGCCTTGCCTTTAAGGGCCTTCTTGATCGCGCTCGACATATCGATAACTGTGCCCTCGTTAAAGTGCGTAATCCTTATGATGGCTATGTCATCTATGAAGTCAGTTTTCACGCTTTGGAGCTGAATCACTGATTTTTTAACAACCACATCAAATTTCTCAGACTTATTCCTGACGATCGACAATTTTACTTTCAGTGCCGAATCAGAACTGAGCTTAGAAATGACGGTCTTAATGTGCATTTCAGAAATATCTCGATCATCAATTTTAACGATCAGATCATTCTCTCGAAGACCTGAGGTCGAAGCCGGACTATCATCGATGACGGCCGTAACCTCGACTCCTTCCCTGGTTTGCTTTATCTCGACGCCGATGCCGAGGAAAGTTCCTCGTGTCGACCTCGTGAAGGCGCTGAATTCATCTTGGCTAATATACATCGAATGTTCATCTAAAACTCCGAGGATGCCATTAATTGCACCGATCTCTAGTTTTTCTCGACTTATATCATCCGCATAGTTGCTCGATATTTCCTCGATAATCTCCTTGATGAATGTATTCGTCGTAATCGAATCAATTGACAGACTAATCGTCTCTTCTTCTTTTTTCTTGCACGAAATCAGAAGGACGACGCAGAGCGCCGTAACAACGAGAACAGCCCTCGCAGAATTTTTCATGAAAAAATTCTATGTTTTTTGCAAACGATGTCTCACTTCATTATGATACATGCGTAATTCGCAGAGAAGATAGGGCTAATTTTGGCAATTTCATCGTTCTTCAAAAAAGTATTGCCAAAAAGCATCTTCCCGAGGTTTTTCATAATCCTAATTGCTCCGGTTATTGTTTCGCAATTAATCTTTGGGGCCGTATTTTTTGGGAAATATATGGAATCGGTCATGAAAGTGACGGCCCAGCAAATAGCCAATGAAATATGGGCCGTGACTAGCGTTCTGGATCTTGGATGTTCCGCTGAGTATGTCGGAGAAATGCAGACAAATATGGATCTCAGCATTTCTGTTTTAAAAAATACTTCTCTGAAGAAAAATGGAATCGCGAAAAACAGCAAGGTCTATCGCCTCCTACGCAATGCATGTCGCGAAAAGAATATCCGGACCCACTACATCACACCATTCGATAATAAAATCTTGGTTTGTGTTGAATCCAAAAACAATGGAGATATTTATAAAATTTTAATTCCACGGAAAATGATGTACACCAGAATCATACCGATAGTTTTGGGATGGGGGATTGCCTCCTCGATCATCCTTTTAATCATCGCCTTTCTGTTCCTCAAAAACCAGATAAGACCAATCAAAAAATTGACAGAAGCAGTGGAAAAATTCGGATGCTTAATGGAGTCAAATTACGACTTCAAACCGGAAGGAGCGAAGGAAATTAGGCTAGCAGGCAAGGCCTTTTGCGAAATGCAGGTCAATTTTAGGAAATTAATGGATACCAAGATCAGGACGCTCGCCGGAATATCCCACGACCTCAAAACCCCTCTCACTAAAATGAAGCTCCAGCTCGCGATGATGCCAAAAACCCCGGAAATAGGTTTCCTGAAGAAAGATGTCGACGATATGGTAAAGATCACGGAAAGCTTTACGGTTCACGCCGCGCAGCGGAATAAAGAAATATTTGTTCATCGCAATCTCAGGACATTCCTAGATGATCTGGCGAAAGACTACGTGGATAATAACTTTAAGATCAGTATCTGCGGAGATCGGGCGATAGAGATCTGCATGAAATACACATCCCTTAAGCGCGCACTCGGTAACATCATAGGAAATGCCAAAAAATTTAGTAATGAACTAATCATCTATTTTTCAAGGAAACAACATCAGGAAATAGAAATAGTATTCGAGGACAATGGCCCTGGAATTCAGGCCGAGTTGATCGATGATATATTCTCGCCATTCATTTCTGGAAATCAGTCAAGAACCCATGGAAATAATGAAGTCGGAGTCGGCCTGGGTCTAAGTATCGCCCGAGATATCATCACCGAACATGGTGGTGAAATTTATGCCGAAAATTCAGAGAAAACCGGAGGGGCGCAGTTTAGGGTAATCATACGACAGGATTAAAGGCACATTCTCATATATTAATGAAGAAAGGAATGAATTACAATTCAGAGCAAAACAATAACTGCAAAATCAACAGAGACAGTATGTAGAAATCTACAAAATAAGAGACTCTTTCAAATAGGTCCACCGATAGTCTTCTTCCGAAACCTCCAGAATTAGAGTTTCTGGAAGGAGATATGGAGCACAGAAGCGTACCGTACCTAGACGTATGTGTGAACATTTGAGTACCGGGTTGTGGTGCAGAAGGAAACTGATCATAGAGAGAACCAAATGAAATCCATGTTCAATATATTCAAGCTTCGCGTGATTGTCACCACAAAGTGAATACTCTATTAATCCTCTAGTTATAGAATCTACCAAGAGACTAACTACTACTGGTTATAACTTCCATACAGAACAGTGTAATGAAAAGATTCTTAGGAACACCGATGTATAAGATTATAACGCAATTATTGAAATATTTTTTAGTATCAATTTCATCAGTAAGTACGTGTTACTCAGCGGGCTCAGATCCCGCTGGGCGCAATAAGTTAACAGCCTCAGATCCCGCAAGAAATATTAAACTTGCAGACATCATGACAACACCGTGCTTGACTAGGGTACCTCAGGATTTTCGAGCAAAAATAGGGCCAGCCCTTACCGCTTTCGGGAAAATGGTACTGAAAGGGGCACAGGTTGTTGATACTCTAAAACGATTTAAATATGGTAATACCTCGGTTACCCTTTTAGTCCAATTCGAGAATGAAAAAAAAGAATATTGGGTGTTGAAAATAGCTCCAGCATTAGAAATAGTAGCCAACCTAAATATTCCTCCAGAAATGAGAAATCGCGATCTTACTTATCCCGGAGCTGATACTCCATTTGGGCGTTTTGTTTGCTTCACCCACGCTTGGGTTGGTGATAAGTTGTGTGCTATTGATGACATTGATTGGTCACAATCTGATCCAGATAGCCTATTCATTACGTTTCAGCCGTATTTTGACGGGACCAGTAACTTTTTTAAAAGGGCTACTCCTGACCAATATCCCGTATGGGCTGCCAAAATGGCCCAATTAGTTTGTTTTGCGGAGAAGAACCATTTTCCGCTGAATGATTTGCACAGAGATAATTATCGCTATAATCCATTTGAAAAAATATTTGGTTTATTCGATTTAAATCCAAATGGTGAGTACGACATATTTGAGCTATTGGTAGAGGATAGTTTGGTCCCGCAACTCGCAGATTACGAACATCTAAAAAAATTTACAGAATATCCATTCTTGCCGGTGGACCTTACCGCAATAGCCCGAGTTTTACAAGGAGTAGTAGAAAACGGCCAAAACGATACTGAATTAACGACTCTGATCGCCAAAGCTCAAAATTATGCGGCTAGAGGGCAAGTACCGAATTTGTCTAGGTATACAAAAGGCCTCAGGAATGCAGCTCCTGATATAATCTCCACGCTTGAATTATTTCGAGAAAGGGAGCAGCAATATGATGCTCAAATCTTTCTGCCGTTTCACGAAGTTCTGGAAGGTAAGTTCGTTCAAAGCCACATTTCAGAGGAAGTGCACTCACTCTTACTTGAACACTTGAGGAAAATAATTCGAGAGTCAGCCGATGAACCGGGCTCAAGTACCCTTTTGAATCCAGCTATAGTTAGATGCCACATATCTGAAGTAGCTGGCCCACGGTTTGGCCATTTTATGTCGCTGGTGGATCCATTAATTTTTGTGTTATGGTTCTTCACTAGAATAAACTGTAACGCTGAGAACATAAAACAAGTTTTAAACTTGCTACAATTACTGCTCCGTCATGTCATTCGTGATAAACTCTTCATGGGCCAATATGGCCAGCCAGTTGGGTCAAGATCATTAGAATGGAAAAAAATACTTAAGTTATGCCCGCCAAGTGGAGCACCATCTTAACCTCTGGCGGAATCCGGATCCTGGAGAATTATTCCTTTTCGGGGCAACTGGATAGATTTCAGTTTATAAAAATTGCTGAAATTGCTACTATTCCGACGCATGTGATGAAACTTCTTTTCCGAGGGGGCGTTTTTCATGAATATTAGTGTTTCTGGAAAAAATATTGATGTTGGAGATGCATTTAGGACGCATGCTATCGATGAAATAACGAGTCTAATCGGTAAATATATAGGGACAGATGTTGATACTGTGGTATCAGTCGAGAGAGAACAAAAATTGTTCAACGTCGAAATATGCCTGCATATTACGCATGGATTTATCATTAGGACGGATGGCGTTTCGAATGACCCATACAAGGCCGTAGCAGACGCGATATCTCGCCTAGAGGCACGAATAAAACGCCATAAAAGCAGACTCAAAGACCAGAAACGGAGAAAACATTGGATATCAGAGTCAATAAATGCTACG
>JAITFF010000075.1 GCA_031281515.1 Holosporales bacterium
CATTGCTGGGTTCGTAAATTTAAGGAATGGCTTAGGGTTTGCGTAAAAAGAAGCAAATTGCCAGGAGGAGTCTCTCTGCTATCGTACGATCGCGGGTTCAGACTTTTGCAATAGGTCTACTCCATACGAATTTATTGTTAATTCTTGGGAAAATAATCCTGCTTTGTTTCGAATCATTCCATCCCCCCACAATATGGGACTGTACACACAATAGATCCGGGAAGAGGTCAACCGGACATAAGGGGCAAACCATTCACGTAATAAAATTTTCCAGTTTCTAGAGAAGTCTCGTAACCGAACCAATGACCCTCTTGCTCAACCAGCAACGGATGCGGCGCCTCCAGCTGCCGGCGGGGAAGTTCCAGCTACAATCCTATCGCCCAAGCCATTTGAACCAGAAACTCGGGGTGACTATGATTTCGATTTTCTGTCTTAATCGTATATCGCTTGGAACCGCATACCGAGATTCTCTTTCCAAGGAATATACTGCATTAATCCATTAATTCCAATTTTTACGGGAATCGGGAATAGTAGATCCTTTTTTTTTCCTTATCAATTTTTTTCGGGAAATACCCTCAGATTTACCGTACAATGGTTAAAGGAGGGTTATTCAATCTGAGACGCTTCGATGAACTCAACAAGCCTTTCATGGCTAGTATATTACTTCTTGATTGTATTTGTAGTAGATGCGTCTGATGCGGTTCAATCGGCTAGACGGCGGAGGTTTACCCCCAGTGAAGACGCATTGTTACTCCAACAGGTCATAAATTCACCGCTGTACTTTCTGTTATGTCCACATAGCCAAAATCCAGAATACTGGAATGCAATTGCCCTGAATTTCCCTGGGCGAACTGCTAGACAGTGCCGAGAAAGATACAGGAATTATCTTCGCCCGGACATGACTCATACCCAGATTTCAGACTCAGTACTTGAAACAATGGCAGAGATGCGTCAACAAGGGAAAAATGTGGCCGAAATCCAAATGACGATCAATAATCTGTACGGGACAAACTATTCGTATCCCGATATTAGAAACCGCCTAGCTAGGATTGATCTTTGTCCCAATCAGCGACTTGATGGTAACCGCCAGGAAGTGGTTGCGCCGTCCTCCCCAGCTGGCGGCGGGGAAGCGACATCGGCAATACTATCGCCCGAGCCATTTGACCCAGAGCCTTGGGGTGACTATGATTTCTATGGTGAATTATTTTAAAACGTAGTGGCAAGGGGAAGGATTTATTCCCCTCTCTTCTCCGGAGAAGCTTCTCATCACTAATTTCGAGCTTTATTTGAAAATAGGGTATTACCAAGGAATAAATTATAATTTTTCAGATATGCTGAAGGAGTGACTTAAGTGGGTTGGGCGCAATCGAAATGCGGAATTTCAATGCGATTAGAATGATTAAATATTTTGCAGCACTGCTTTTGCTTTTGTCTGCCTGCAATCGATGGCCTCAAGAATATGATCAGTGGGAACAGGCAATATTTTGCGCGGGTATTATTGATCGATCAGGCGAAAAGATAGATCTGCAAAAGCTAAAAGAGGTTTTAGAAACCAATTGGCGCATCGGTGTTATCAAAAGTGGTTCACACGGCGTACTGTCCGTTCTGCACGAGGCCTGTAGTTCTGGACAAATTGATGCCGTAAAATTGATACTAAAGTATAAGGCAAAACTCAATCTAAATGCCGGGGATTTTGTCGGTTCTTGTAAGGGGACAGCCCTGGGATGCGCTGTTATGAGTAGACATTACGATATCGCCGAACTTCTCCTGAAAAGTGGAGCCGATCCAAACGGGCTGTGCGGTCACGATAATACTACTTCCGCACCTTTAGCATTCGCTCTTTGTCATAACGACAGAAGAATGTTTGATCTACTGAAAAGATATGGAGCCGATATTGATGCAAAAGATAAAGACGGACATACAGAATTTCTGAGAAACGATTCCAGCGAAGATCTGGAGAAATTGATTCAAGCCGGAGCTGATATTCACGCAACAGATGCATCAGGGCACTCAAAGTTCTTTGAGCTTCCTAGTATTCATCAGGTCGGTTCTGATGAAATCGAGAAAATCGTGAAAATCTTGAAAAAATCCGGATTGGATATCAATGAAATCCATGATGGCCATACACCACTTTCTAAACTTATTGACGAAAACGAGTTTGAAATGGCCAAGATTTTAGTTCGTAATGGCGCAAAACTTCCGCAAAATTATGAACATCGCAATTACGCATTACGGCCAATAGATCCCGCCCAAATTACCGATACCGAACTGGCAGGTAAAACGCTCGCCGAAATAGAACATGAACGTTACAAACTGGAGTATGCTCGTAAAAAATACGAATTGAAATGCGCAGTCGAGTTGCTCATAGAGTCCTACAGGGCAAATTTCAAAAATGATAAAATCAAACAAAGTCATATCAAAAAAATTCAGGAACAGGAACAAAATTTCGAGAATTTCATCACATCCTATGCAGAGCAAAATGCAAGTCTCTATCTTCGCTCTTATCCGTATCATTACTACGGAACTTTAACTGATATGATTAATTTGAGGATTAGGCATCTGGTGATACATATGTTCGACTAAAGCTAATCCGAGGTTCATACAAGAAACATTGCCCAATTCCGAGGTTTTGTTTCAAGCTAAACTAATAGACTCCTACCATAACTTTCCACGAGCAGCCCTGTGCTCCGTGTTTACTTCCAAGAACCTTGATTTTGAAGTCAAAAAAAATCGTGTGGCAGCTCTGAACCCGTTTAGCATCAGGTAGCCTTCAGTCTCAGTTTGTGATACTATTCCTGGTCATGCTTGTGTTGATTTCTGGTTTTTCCAAGCCATGTCGATCTGTATTCCTTAAAGATGTTCAAGTTGTTTTTCCCGGTTGTGGGGGCATTTTTTGATCCACTAGTAATTTTCGCGACTGGCTTGTTCGGCGGATTTTTATCTGGGTTTTTGGGGATTGGGAGTGGCGTGATCATTACTCCAGTTCTCATTGAATTTGGAATTCACCCGCTTTTGGCCGTATCCAATCAACTTTGCCATGCCATCGGCGTCAATATGA
>JAITFF010000001.1 GCA_031281515.1 Holosporales bacterium
ACGAGTGGTGCCATCAGAATCGTCGTATAAAATGCGAAATAGAATAACATTTTCAGATCATCTTCTTTCTTTTCTACCATCTTCTTGATCATAATATTCATGATCGCAAAGAGAAGGGCGGCAGTCGTTGGAATAATTGCATATATATTTAGATGTTCTGCCATCGGGCGATACATAATTACTACGCCGATCATTCCGAGGGCCGTCGCTACCCAGCAGTTTACCCCAATCTTTTCCCTTAAAAAAATTGAGGCTAGCGGTAACATAAATAATGTATCGGAAAATAAGATCGTAGTATTTTCGGCGAGCGGAAGTTTATTGACGCTATAACAGCAGAGGGAGATGGCGACGGACCCGAGGATTCCTCGAAGAATATGATAACCGTGATGTCTCGTTTGAAATATGGTCCTGAGAGGCGACGGATTTGATCGATCGTAAAGCACGAGCATGACCAGGACGACGGTGATCGTAGAAAAAAAGAATCTAAAGAATGCGATTTCGACAAAATGAAGACGGTGTCCCAGGAATTTTGCGAGGACATCATTGAGGACACTCGTAACATTCATCAGAAGAGCCCAGAATATACCGTATCCAATCCCTTTATTCGAAGTAGTACTAATCACTTTAAGTAGCTATCTTTCATATCAGGAAAATTCATAGATCGTGGAAATTCTAATCGATCCCCGTAAAATATCCAAATGATAATCGGATTTTATATATGTTAATCCCGGTTATCCCGAGATGGTAACGATCGAATAAACGACGATGCCCTCTCGGTGATCGGTAAATCCCATCCCCTCGGTCGTCTTGCCTTTAATGTTAATGATATCTTCGCAGATATCGAGGCAGCGTGATACTTCTCTCTTCATCGAGCTGGAATGATTGGTAATCTTCGGAGTCTCACAGACGATCGTTACATCGATATTATTTATCGTGGAACAACGTTGATTCAAGAGATCTCGGCAGTACCTCAGAAATATCTTGGAATCAGCCGATTTCCAAGTCGGATCTGTGGACGGGAAGTGGACGCCTATATCGCCGGCCCCAAGCGCCCCCAGGATGGCATCGACGAGACTGTGAATCCCAACATCGGCATCCGAATGCCCTTCGAGACCCAAATGTTCATCTATGCGAATCCCCATCAAAAATAAGCCTCGAGTTGGGTCGGTCGAAAATCTATGAGCATCGATTCCGAATCCGGTGCGAAAATTCGTCATTTCCAAATCTTCAGGGAAAGTAATTTTTTTGTTCGATTTGTGACCGTCAACAATCGTGACCCGAACTCCTGCGGCGTCACAAAGTGATGCATCATCACTAAATTCTGGAGCCTCTTCGAGGCGATTATACAATCCGTGAATCAATTTAAAATTGAAAGCCTGAGGTGTTTGCACCAAATTCACTTGTGATTTATCTGTGGGGTTCCCAGAAATCCTCACGGCGTCGATCGATGGTATGACCGGAACGACCGCCAAAGCTCCGGGAGATCGGATGGCCTCAAGGACGCGATCTATCACGGGCTCTGGACAAAAGGCACGTGCTGCATCGTGAATTAGGACGACATCTGGGGTAAACAATTCAGATAAATGATCTAATCCACGCTTTACCGACGAAAATCTGGATGCTCCGCCAAAAATTGGCTGTAACAGACGCGAATCGCCGCAACCACGCAAAACCCCATCATAAACTCCGCGAAACCCATCAGGAATAACGCAAAGAATGCCAGAAACGCAGGGGAACGGAAGAAAAAGACGAACGGCATGCTCGAGAACGCTCCTCCCAGCAACGATTCGGAACTGCTTCGGGATAGCACCACAACACCGAGCCCCCGTTCCGGCTGCCGCGATGACGACATAGATCCCCGGCAAAAAAGGACTAACCCTGCCTGGCCTTAAATTTCGGGACCTGCTTGTTGATGACGTACAGCCTTCCCTTGCGACGCACGAGTTTGCAGGCCCTATGCCGATTACGTAAAGTCTTTACCGAATTAGCTACCTTCATATCTTCTCGTTATCATGGAATTATCACGAGCCAGCAACGATAATTGTACACATCTAGAGCTCCAACTGTCAATCGACTTATCAGACAGTGACATAGATGTAATACTCTCAATTTGGGTGGATCACCATCTATAACGCACCGGCTTGGGTATTGATTCCGGAGGTAATACCCCGGATACCAAGTTCCAAAAGCTGTAGGATAGCTCCGTCATTTTGTGAAGAAGTTTCCAATCCTCATCTGTACGACGTTTGACCTGCTTGATTTCTCGCCAATAATTACCATGCGGGTTAGCATCACCTAGTATCATCCCGCAAAAATCCCTGTAATTGCTCATTATTCCCAGCTGAAATGTAACTAGCTCTCTCGCAACCGGTTCCCTATTCTGTTCTGGGATTGCTGTAAGTGCGGGATTTAGCCGGGGATCAGGGAGTTCTCTACCCAATCGATCCAGCGATTCCTCGCCTTCCCTCACCTTCGTTTTGAGCAGAAAAAAGCTGGTCGTTTCCGGCCTTCCCAGCCCCAAGCTCAATTCATCACAAGCCTGCTCGGCTATTAATAGTTGAGGACTCCAATCGGATGTCTCAAAAGTCCGATGGGAAATTGCATCACTCAGGAGGCTCCAAGCCCTTGGAACCAGTGAAAATCCCAAATTGGGGAACTCACTAATGAGGGCCTCCCAGCCAGTCAGAAGGAATTCAAATGGTTCCACAGCTATAACAAGGCCCCTCAGAGAGAAATCTAAGCGCCGGGTAGACTTGCCACCTACCGACAAGTAGTCTTCTATTTCTTGAGAGATTGTATCTCTCAGGCCTTGTAAAAAGGCCGATAGAACTTCCATTGGGTCAGCTCCCCTCCGCAAATTGGAGATGGCTTGTTGGGGAAGTATAGCAACTATACCGCCCGGCCTAGTGATCAGTTCCAGGAGCTTGCCCGGATTTCCAGCGAAAGCTTCAGCGAACAGCGATTTAAGATTGCCCCGTAAATCCAATGTTGCACGTTCAATTAATCTATCCGATTCGTTTCGCAGGCTATTGCAAAAGGTCACAAGTTGGCTGGTCTTGATATGCATTATGTCGTACACTCTTGATATCGCCATTTCGAGAGTTACCGGAACTCCACTGAAGTATGTTGGATCGTGTTGTAGCCTTAATTCCTCTATAGATGATCTTAGAGCATCAAACTTGTCTTGAAATTCAATGTGCCCAGATAACTTGAGCTTAATACAAGTGGATAATTCACTGCTGAAACAGAGTAAAGGATAACCAACCTGTAATCCATAATTATAGTTGTTGTCTTTGAAGACATCGAGAAAGTCTATGGTCGGTCCAAAAATCTCTGCGATATGCCGCCCAAATTGCAGGTCGTGATACAAGTGGATTGCCTTCTCTAGCAACCCTCTACCTTCAGGGACAATCGCTCCTTCAGCAAAACAGGCAAATAATGGTGAACGACTACCATAGTGCCTCGATATCTCATAAAAACAATCACAAATTAATCCTACCGCGACAGGAATGATTAATCGTGCATGATCCGGAGTCATGACATCGTTCCATGGATGGGAACTCCAATCTCGTACTTTTTTCACACTTGTATCGAGAGTGGGCAACGAGGCCGGCAATTCCGAGGCGTCACACGCCATAGTGTCGCCGCAAACCGCTGTAGCAACTAACGCTAGTACCAAACAAATTACTCTCCTCCCCATCTTCGCTACTCATAACTGTGAAACTATCTCACCGCTCACAATGGTAGATTAATGCCGATGAGGGTGGCAAGGAGATATCCCAATCCCGCAGGTAAGTCGCTCCGGTACAAGAACACTTAAGTCCGGCCTAATTACTCTGCGATTCTGTGCTCCGTGTTTTCTTCTGAAAGTTCTGTTTCCGATCCTTGACAGGATACGTTCGACCAAACTACCCTCAGAATGAGCAAAGAAATTGCGCGAGGGGAGAATCGCTCATGAATTTCCAAACTATTTATCGAATAATACTAGTGATCTTATTTCTGTCCGGGTGTGGAAAAGGATGGTCTTCCGACGTTAGGCCTCAATTGTATGCTCTGAATTCCAGAGTTCCGAGGGGGCCTGGGGCTCTGCCACCCATTCCGGATGGCGCTCCCATTCCGCGATCTTCACCACCGCGACGTGTCGCCGGTCAGGCTTTAGGAGGGGATGCCCTGCCCCCTCCTGAATCACAACATATGGATTTTCTTGTATTCTGTGCCAGACGGGTTCCTTGCGACTCCAATGCCATTCCAGGTAATAGTGCCGACTACTTTCGGGTTGGAGGTGGGATAATTTTCTGTGTCCCTAACGGGGTATGGAACTCGGATCCACTAAGCGCTAGAAACGCTATTTTAGATTCGGTAAATCCCAAGGAATTCAGGGCACAAACTTGGAATCTTGACAAGTGCAATCCACATATCCTGCCGATCAAGGACGGAAAATTGACAGTCATTTTCTGTCCTGGGGAGGAGGATTTTGACCGGTACCGAGGCCTTTTTGTGAGCCGCTCGCTGCCATACCGTTGTTTTCCATTTCGCTCCAACTAATCCTATATTCATACTAATTGGTGCATCCTGTGCATCAACTCTTGATATCGCCATTTCGAGCGGTAACAATCAGTCTTCTGGTATGTCGATCCTGGGCTCGAATGCTCACGTACGTTTAAGAGTTAAAACTTTCCTGATTTGTTCCTCTGTTGAACTAAGGGCTGGGAGGAGTGGAAGTCGGAGTTCGTTTTGAATTAAATTCTTTAGGGAAAGTGCACATTTTACGGGAATTGGGTTGGATTCCGCGGACAGGACATCGCCGAGAGGCAGCAAGATTCGATTACATTCTTGCATCATTTGCATATCGCCCCGTCTCCACGAATCAATGAGGGTTTTTACTAGACGCGGTTCAACGTTAGCAGTAACTGATATCGCTCCATCTCCCCCATGAGCCAGAAATCCCGCCAGGGATAAATCGTCTCCTGAGAGGAACTTAAAATTGTCGGGCAATTTTGATTTCAGTAAAGTAATCCTCGAAAGGTTGGTATCGGATTCCTTGAGGGCAATTACTCGATCGAATTTTGCCAGTTCCAGGATTGTATCAACTGATATATTGACCGCACAACGCCCAGGATTGTTGTAAACGATGAGCGGAATGTCGGTCGTATCGTGAATAACTCGAAAATGTTCTAGGATTCCGCTCTGTGATGGCTTAACGTAAAACGGAGAGCAGACCAAAACTCCAGCAGCCCCCAGATCCTGTGCCATCCTGACGAGACCTATGGCTTCAGTCGTCGAGCATGCGCTACACCCGACCAACACCGGGATTCTCGAAGATGCTTTTTTCAGGGCGAAGGAGATGATACTATTCCGTTCTACATCGGACAATAACAATCCCTCTCCAGTCGATCCACATACCAAAATCCCGTCCGTTCCAGCATTAATATGAAATTCAATTAACCCTTCCAGGGCCGAAAAATCGATTTCTCCGTTGCTGAACGGTGTAACCAAAGCTACTATAGATCCTTCAAACATTTTACATCTACCCCAGTTGAATCATCGCGGCCGAAATGGCCAATCGTCCCCCACCAGAAACTGTGCACATCCCAGTAGCTTTAAGATCTAGCACGGGAGAACCCATTTCTAGAGTGGCTGTTGCATTCCCCTTGATCTGTAACGCGCTAAATTCAATGCCTTTAGTGCCGTCAAACTTGATATCTGTGGCCTTAACTGATCCTTCCATCTTTGCTTCTGCTTTCCAATTTTGGCAACTTACGGTAACATCCGATTTAGAAATGATCTCGATTTTCCCATCTGACGCTAGTTTGATACCTTTGCCAGCCTGGAAGTTCATGTCTCCATCGCATTCCACTTTGAAGTCCCCTGAAGACTTAAATGATATGTCTCCCGTCACATCAAAAATCAGCCCTCCATCTTTTAATGTAACCGAATACCCACCTTGATCAAGGGTGACTCCCATATTTCCTTCGTGTAATACGATCGTGCAATCACCTTTCTTAATGGTTACTGTCACTGGTCCTGTCTGAGTGGTTACCTGGACATCATCTTCGGCGACCATATGAAAGCTCTTTTGGGCATGGACAAAAATTTCTTCCTCACCACCCTTGTCGTTAATCCTCACCTCGTTAAATCCGTCTCCATCCACTGATAGTGTACGCAACCCTGAAACTGTATTCATTTCTTTTGGATAATTTCCTGGTGGCTTATTAGCTTCGCAATAAGTAGATCCGAAGCAGTACGGGCGATCTGGATCTCCATTTAAAAACCCGATAAAGACGTCCATTCCTACGCGGGGAATAAACAATGCACCGTAACCATTACCGGCCCAACCTTGCATGACATACACCCAGCATGATCCAGTGCCGTTTTCGCGCGATCTGGAATCCCAAGGAAATAAGACTAAGATGCGCCCGAACTCGTCACAATTCACAGAACCTGCGGGATCACCGACGACCTTCCCAGGCACGAGGCCTGGTATTTTGTTTTTCTTGTGAACATTTGGTGGGCGAAACAGAACAGCAGCTGGAATTGCTTTAAATGAGTTAGCGTATTCCGTCAGTGTGGCCGTTACTGGCTGAATCATGGGGGGCTTGACTCCCTGCGTTATGTCATGACTGACGCTCACCACGAAGAATGCTCCCACTTTGTCAATTTCGACGATGGCTCCTGGGTAGATTTCTGGACAATAGCTGTTACCAGTCAGGATTGTGGCTTCCGCATTATCCATTTCCAGAAATTCTCGCGACTTCCTGTTAGCGGCTTCCTGATCTTCAAACTGGAGTCCGAAGACTTCACGTTCCCCGATTCTCAAACTATCTGAGGCCGCCGAAAAGGTTCCAGAAACCATTCTCGCCAGATTCTCATTATATGAGTAACAGTCTACCTGCCGTACCCCAATTGACTTACTCTGCTGGATGTTGAAGACAACAGTCGGGTTGTACGCGGCATCTGAGTAAGTCTTGTATAATCTCAACACTGTTCGACATTTCTGCGCGGATGTGCTGCTATCACAGGCATGAAGCGTAGTTTTATTATCATCACTCACGAGAAAAAAATAGGCCCCATTTTCTTCGAGCAATCTGGATATGAAGTGAAGATCAGTTTCCCCGTATTGTATGCATACCGGTCTTTTATCCGACTTCATAAATTGAAAATTGATGCGATAATCGATACTATTATCTTTCAGAACCTGACGAATGGTATCCTCGATCGATAATTCTTGGAATACCCTGAACCTGGTAAAATAGTCCATACGGGATACGGATGGAACGACTAGAAGTTGTAAAATACTATCGGCAGTTCCGTCGGTCAAATTGGCGACATTCCTGATGGTCGCCCTCTGAACAATGCCAGAGAAATACCGTGGAGCCCCAGAATCAAAATGTATGCTCAATGTGAATGGAGCGTTAACGACGCTCGCAATGTCTTGGTCGTGAGGAGTTTGTAGGTCTACATACAATTCCCAGCAACTGGAAATAGCCTCCACAACCTCAGCTTTAACGAGAGATGCGCTCCTGATTTGCTGGCATCTAAATTCAACTGACATTTATGTGCCAGACTCAGTAGGAATAAGATTCACGCCCGGAGTTTTATACCAAAAAAAACAGACACAAGCCAAACTTTCGTTGTAACCAATCCTAAATGATCAGCTTATCCGCCTGATGTTCCTCATTAAAGTCTGCAGTACATCGTCTCTCGTCAAGGCTGGAATTGGTTTCGGAAATTTGAAGACAGGTGAAATCAATTGCTCAGCAGTAATTGTATTCTGGTCAGGATAGCCAAGCGCCCTCCCGGCCTCTTCTAGAAACTCTGACATGCCACACCTAACGTCTTCCAGTGTATATGCTAAATCAGGTCTATTCCTCGCTATTGTACGAAAACGAGTATTCTCATCTATGATGAACTGGTATATTTTGAGACTTCTATCTTTGATTATACGAGTGTAGTGTACAGGACTCTCAAACACAAGGCCATATACTCCAGATACAGACACCGGTATTACATCCCCAGATTCACGCTGAAATGCTTTAGCTTCTTTAGCCAGTTTATCCTGAATTTTCTTACTGGTCTTGAGCATGAGTGCTGCAAGCGAGTATCCGACATCAGTTATTAAATCCTGCATTGGTAGTTTGGTTAACACATCCGGCGGAATTTCGTATACTTTTTTTTGCTTTAGTTCAGCCAAAGCTTCCATCCAATTACACATCAGAATTCTCTTTTTGTCTCCGCTATCGATTAGTCTCGATTCCACGATTCTCTCTTTTCCAAATTTTATGATGTCCCCCTCCAAGGTCGGAAAGTTTTTTCCGATCGTTAGTTCTAGCAATTCTGCAAAGCGCAACAAGTGGGCCGATGGCGGTTGATCTTCGCGTTCTCTGTTCATTGCTGATAAGGTATCCTCTACAGCCGGAGGAGGAACTTCTATAACTGAAGGAGAAGGAGCTGGTACCTCTCTTCCTACTACATTAGGAACTTCTGTAACTGAAGGAGAAGGAGCTGGTACCTCTCTTCCTACTACATTAGGAACTTCTATAACTGAAGGAGAAAGATCTGATACCTCTCTTCCTACTACATTAGGAACTTCTGTAACTGAAGGAGA
>JAITFF010000025.1 GCA_031281515.1 Holosporales bacterium
ATTCTAACCCAGATTATGAAGAATAATGATAATTTGGAGAAGCTGAAAAAAGAGCTGGACGATAGCGCTGAAAAGCAGGCACCCAGCGCCTCAGAAGCCGCCGAAGAGCCGGCGGCGGAGTGATATTATTGGAGAAACGGAATGCCCGATGAGATAATTGTTATTCCAGAAGAAGCGAGCATTCTTGACATTTTGCTTCATGAAAAGAAAATGGCCAGATTCCCGGAACAAGAAGAACTGGCCAAAGAGTTGTTATCTGGTCTCGTTGAGGAGCTAAAGGCGATGACCGAACCCCCATCTGAAGGAGGGATCGTGCAATTCCTGATGCGCAGAATTGTTGAAATTGATGAACTCCTATCGGCACAGATTAATGAAATTTTACATCATCCAGACTTCCAAAAATTGGAGGGTTCATGGAGGGGATTGCATTATTTTGTAATGA
Organism: Holosporales bacterium; assembly: GCA_031281515.1. GTDB lineage: Bacteria > Pseudomonadota > Alphaproteobacteria > RUG11792 > RUG11792 > JAIRNI01. The sequence continues at coordinate 443 of JAITFF010000025.1, forward strand.
ACACCGAGACGAGCACTCGGCTCAAGATTAGGGTGATGAACGCCTCTCTGCAGGATCTTCGCGATGACCTGACAAAGGCAATCGAATTTGATCAGAGCGCTTTGTTCAAGAAAATTTACGAGGAAGAGTATGGAACGTTCGGTGGCGCTCCGTATTCCTGTCTAATAGGAGATTTTGCTTTCACCAATCATCCACAGGATATCCTATTTTTGGAGCACATTGCCGGGCTGGCGGCCGCGGCCCATACCCCGTTTATAGCGTCGGTTTCCCCGCTTTTTTTCAATCTCGATAAATTTGAGGATATGCCATTACCAAGAGATTTGGCGAAGCTTTTCGAGTCCCCAGATTACATAAAATGGAATGCCTTCCGGAATTCAGAAGATTCTCGCTACGTTACACTCCTTCTGCCGAGGATCTTAATGAGATTGCCGTATGGTCCGAATACTCTTCCGGTTGCAGAGTTTAATTTCGTGGAGGATGTTGGAATCGGAGATACAAGCAGGTTCTGCTGGGGCAATCCGGTATATGCTTTGGGGCAACGCATAACGAATGCTTTTGCCCTGTACAGTTGGACGGCGGCTATTCGAGGGGTCGAAGGAGGTGGAGTCGTTGAAGGCCTACCGACGTATATCTTCAAGACTTTGGATGGGGATAAATCGGTTAAATGTCCGACGGAAGTTGCTATTACTGATCGGCGCGAAAAGGAGCTAAGTGATCTTGGATTCATTTCTGTGTGTTACTGCAAAGGGTCGGACTTCGCAGTCTTTTTCGGGTGCCAGACGACCCAGAAACCGAAAATCTATAACCTGGATGATGCCAACGCTAATGCCTCGATCTCAGCCAGGATAACATATCTCTTAGCCGCCTCCAGATTTGCTCACTACATAAAAGTTATAATAAGGGACAAGATCGGAGTTTTCTTAACGAAGGAAAATGTCGAGCAGTACCTAAATACATGGCTTGCATCATATATTCTTTTGAATGACGATGCCCCGGCGAGCGTAAAGGCGGTCTACCCACTGAGGGAGGGAAGAATCGACGTATTCGATGTGCCTGGCTCGCCGGGCTCATATAGGGCCGTTATATATCTCAGGCCTCATTTCCAGTTGGAGGAATTAACGGCTTCGATCAGGCTCGTAGCCAACCTTCCGGCCAAAGCCGGGTAAAAGTATGATTTGGGGAGTTTTTAGATCGATTGTTTTGACGCTACTGCTAGGCTGCATGGCGATTTCAAATTCTTTTGCAACCAAAACGATTTCTCTAACGCCGTTGGATCAAGAAGCTCTGAGGGGATTAGTTGACAAAAGTGCTGATGCCGTCGTTTTGATACGCCTGGAATTGCCTGCCTCCAAATCCGATGACAAAAGGAATTTTAACTCGGCGCTTCTCAAATTTTTCAAGGGAGAAAGCAGAGCCCAATTTGCCGTACAATCTGGAACTATTATCTCCGCTAATGGATATATCGTCACTACATCAGATTGCATAGAAAAAGCCACGAGAATCGTCGTATATCGCGGAAATGGCCAGTTAGATGTACGGAAGATGGATCGGAGTGCCTACGTTGCCAAGGTTGTCAAGGATTTCCCAGCCATAGGAATAGCCGTATTGCAAATTACCCCAAAAGATGATGAAAAATTTCATTTCCTGGAATTAGGTGATGCGGATGATCTGAAAAATGGCGTTGTCATCGGAAAGGCCAAGGGAGAAATCTTTGTTAGTCCGGCAAAACCAGCGAATTCTGATAGTACTTATAATTCATTTGCATTACCGATAATGTCTGGCACTGTAGTCAAAAAAGATGGCGAAAAGCAGTGGTCTTTGACGCCGATTGTCGGGGCTGGTGGATTTTCAGAGGTGCATGGCGGTGGTTTGGTAGGCCCAGATGGGAAGCTGGATGGGATAACTGCATGTTCCTTCGATCAATTTGGTTTGCCATTTCTTTGGGCAATTCCAGCTTCCGAGGTCAGGCTTGCCCTACATTCTGCCGTACCATCCCTCCTACAATCTCCAGACGAGCTTAGGACCGGTATAAAGGTTCATGTGGACCCGGGTATTAAAGTGAGCGATTCCGTCCTGAAATCTGTGGATTGGCCGGCTGATGGCCTGGATGCTGCAACTCCGGTTAGTGTTGAATCGGTTGAAATCGGATCTCCAGCCGAGAGGGCTGGCATCCTCCCGAGGGATGTTCTTCTGAAATTTGGCGACGATGTCGTTACTAATGAGCAAACTTTTGAGAATCTGGAAAACCATGCGATTGGAATTCGGAGTGTTGTTCTCACAATTCTGAGAAACGGCAAAATAATTGAGATAGAAGTTAGTGCTATCTAAAAGTCCAGCTTTTTCACGCAGGAAGATTGGGTGTATAATATCTTCACTGACTAGAAAATAAATTGGAATTTGCATATGTCTTGTAAGGTTAGGTTTGCTCCGAGTCCGACCGGATTTATGCATGTCGGGAATGCTAGGATAGCCGTCGTTAACTACCTTTTTTGCAGAAAACATAATGACGGAAGATTTTTATTGAGAATAGATGATACCGATACTACGCGTTCCGAAAAAAGATACGAGGATTCGATCATAAGCGACCTGGAGTGGCTCGGAATTTCATACGATGAATTCTTCAGACAGTCTGAAAAAATTAATCGCTACCGAGAGGTTATGGAGCAACTCATTACAGGTGGGTTTTTGTACGAATGCTTTGAAACCCCTGAGGAATTGGAATATAAAAGGAGAAATGCGATATCGAAGGGGATGGCGCCGGTTTATGATCGTGCTTCCCTCAATTTAACGGATGCCGAAAAAGAGGCCCTCCGGAATAATGGAACTGCAGGTTATTGGAGATTTAAATTGCCGAATAAGGTCGTTTCTTGGAGCGATATAATTTTAGGGGAGATTTCATATGATTTGTCCAGCATAAGTGATCCGGTAATCGTCAAGGCTGACGGCACGTTTCTGTACACGTTTTCCTCGGTCGTGGATGATTTTGATGC
>JAITFF010000007.1 GCA_031281515.1 Holosporales bacterium
ATGTCTAAAGAGGAAATTCTAAGTTCCTTTTATGAGATCATTGAGTACAAGAAAGTTAAGGATGGATGGACGACTCCGTTCGTTCCAGACTATTTCCGTGGTACGAGATTGATCCATGATTTAGTCGATGCTACCACGAGGGCCGTCGTCGCGAGGGCTGATAGTAAGCTGACTCCGCGCGTGTTATCTCAGCTGGAATCCTCAGGCCTCAAGGCAATTTTTATTGCGGATGAGGAATTAATTGGCAAATATATAGCGACCGAACAGATCGACGAGGAAACTGGTAGGATATACCTCGAAGCCGGAGAAGAGATCACTGAATCGACAATGGAGGCGATCAAATCAGCATCCATCAAAAAAATCAATATTTTACAGATAGGCAGCGGAAGTGCCGGTCCATATATGCTAAATACATTTTCCCATTCGAAATGTCTGAACAGAGAAGACGCACTCATCGAATTTTACAGATCGATAATGCCTGGAGAAACGCCGACCGTTTCCGGGGGAGATGACCTTCTGAACGCAACGATGTTCGATCCGGATCGTTATGATTTATCGGTCGTTGGTCGTGCAAAAATGAATGATAGACTTGGCCTTAACATTTCTGATGACGTCGGTATTCTTCAAAAGCAGGATTTGATTGCAATCGTTAAATTACTTTTTGCTGTGAAAGAGGGGCGCGGAGAGATCGATGATATAGACAATTTGGGAAATCGTAGGATCAGATCAGTTGGCGAACTTATCGAAAATCAGTGCCGAGTTGGTATGCTGCGGTTAGAGCGCAACGTTAGAGAAAAGATGGCGGCCGCTGATATCGATAATTATGTTCCGAGCGATCTGATCAATGCTAAGCCCCTCATAACGGCTATCAAGGATTTTTTCATATCATCACAATTGTCGCAGTTCATGGACCAGACGAACCCACTCTCTGAGGTTACCCACAAAAGGAGGCTATCAGCTCTCGGGCCTGGTGGTTTATCTCGGGAACGGGCCGGATTTGAAGTACGAGATGTTCATCCAACACATTATTCTAGGCTTTGCCCAATTGAAACACCAGAAGGCCAAAACATCGGTCTTATAAATTCACTCGCCTCATACGCGAAGATTAATAAGTATGGCTTTATCGAAAGCCCGTATAAGAGGGTCGTTGATGGGAAGGTTACGGATGAGATCGTGTATCTCACGGCAACCGAGGAATGTAAATATTCAGTCGCGCAAGCCGGGATTGCTATCGACAAAAATGGCTGTATCGTCGATGATTTTGTTGTATGCAGAAGGGCAGGGGAGGTCGTTCTTCGGCCGAAGTCAGATGTATCCTTCGTCGATATTTCCCCGAAGCAGGTTGTTTCTATCGCGGCAGCCCTCATTCCGTTCCTCGAGAATGATGATGCGACGAGAGCTTTGATGGGGTCTAATATGCAGCGCCAGGCCGTACCGTTGCTGAGAGCCGAGGCTCCTCTCGTTGGAACTGGGATGGAAACTGTCATCGCGAAAGATTCGGGGGCTACCGTCGTCGCAAAGAGAGCCGGGGTTATTGATCACGTTGATTCCAGGAGAATTGTTGTACGAGTAACCGATATTGATAATGCTGGTGCTGATGTCTATTCGTTGTCCAAATTTCAGTGCTCTAACATGGGGACTTGCATTAACCAGAAACCTCTCGTGAAGACGGGGGATAGGGTTGAGGAGGGAGATATAATCGCCGATGGACCAGCCACTGATAATGGTGAACTTGCTTTGGGACGGAATCTTCTGGTTGCCTTCATGTCGTGGCATGGGTACAGCTTCGAGGATTCGATCATCCTATCGGAGAGAGTCGTTAAGGAAGACACTTTAACCTCAATTCATATCGAGAGTTTTGAAATCATGGCTCGTGATACGAAACTCGGAAATGAGGAAATAACGAGAGATCTGCCGAATATCGCTGAAGAATCGTTGAGAAATTTGGATGAATCAGGGATAGTTTACGTTGGTGCCGAGGTAAATCCGGGCGATATATTGGTTGGAAAGGTGACTCCGAAGGGAGAGACGCCGATGACTCCGGAAGAAAAATTGTTACGTGCAATATTCGGGGAAAAATCAGCAGACGTTAAGGATAGCTCTTTCAGGGTTCCTCCCGGAGTTTCCGGAACCGTCGTAGAGGTCAGGATTTTAATGAGACGCGGAGTCGAGAAGGATGATAGGGCCCTCGCGATCGAAAAGCAATTAATCGAAGATCTAGTCAATGACCGTGATTCCGAAAGGAGGATATTAGAGCAGACCTACTCCAAGCATCTGCACGACAGGTTATTGGGCCAGGTTTTGGTGTCTGGCTTGGATGGTCAAGATGAGGGAAAGACCATTACCGCCTCGATGATCAACGGTCTGTCTCTGTATCGTCTGAGGGGGATCGTGATTAAAGATGAAAAGATGCAGGAAGCTATTTCCATCTTGGTGAAGCAATTTGATGAAAAGATTCAAAAGATTCAGAAGACGTTTGAGGAGAGTGTTTATAAGCTACGAAGAGGCGATGACCTTCCGGCCGGAGTACTCAAACTCGTGAAAGTTTTCGTCGCGAATAAGCGTAAGATTCAGCCTGGAGATAAAATGGCTGGGCGTCACGGGAACAAAGGGGTCGTTTCGAGGATTTTACCCATCGAGGATATGCCTTATCTAGAAGATGGGACTCCTGTCGATATTATTCTAAATCCCCTCGGATTACCCTCGAGAATGAATGTCGGACAAATACTGGAGACCCATTTGGGGGCGGCTGCCCACGCGCTAGGAGCTCAGATTCAAGAGATGCTGGATCGGTATAAAGAGAGCAAAGCTAGTCTGGCCGAACTGAGGGAAAGAGTTACGGACGCCTACGTAGATGAAGAGGATATCGGAGATATCAAAGAGTTGAATGATGATGAATTTCTGGAATTAGCAACGAATTTGAGGAATGGGGTTCCAGTCGCGAGCCCGGTGTTCGATGGAGCAAAGCTCGAAGATATCGATAACTTCCTCATAAAGGCCGGACTCGATAGATCCGGACAAGTGACACTATACGATGGTCGTACCGGGGAGGCATTCGATAGAAAAGTGACAGTTGGTTTTCAGTATATTCTCAAACTGCATCATTTAGTTGACGATAAGATTCACGCTCGATCGGTTGGTCCGTACAGCCTCATAACTCAGCAGCCTCTTGGTGGTAAGGCCCAATTTGGCGGTCAAAGATTTGGAGAAATGGAAGTTTGGGCCCTGGAGGGGTATGGTGCGGCCCACGTCCTACGAGAGATGCTGACCGTTAAATCGGATGATGCAAGAGGTAGAACCAAAGTTTATGAATCCATAGTTCGAGGAGAAAACAAGGTAGATCCTGAAATACCGGAATCCTTCAATGTTCTAGTGAAGGAATTGCGGTCGCTGGCTTTAAACGTTTCATTTTTACGTGGGATGGACCCAGATAAAGTTGATATTTAGGAGTAATGGTAAGAAATGGGATTAAAGAAAAATTTAAGACCTGAAACCGGCGATAGTATTGCCAAAGATTTCGACATAATGAGGATTTCGATAGCGAGTCCAGATGAAATACGCTCCTGGTCATACGGTGAGGTGAAGAAGCCAGAAACAATTAATTACAGGACATTCAAGCCAGAGCGTGACGGGCTATTTTGCTCGAGAATATTTGGCCCGATAAAAGATTATGAGTGCAATTGCGGCCGTTATAAGCGGATGAAATACAAGGGCACGATATGTGAGAAGTGCGGAGTTGAGGTCACACTCAGTAGAGTTCGGCGGGAGCGGATGGGACATATCGAACTAGCTGCCCCAGTGGTTCACGTTTGGTTTATGAAATCCATTCCCAGCAGGATTTCCATGATTCTGGATCGCAGGGTAAAAGAGTTGGAGAAGATCCTGTACTTCGAAAGATACGTTGTCCTCGAGCCGGGTTTCAGCCACTTCTCGCAATTCGAATCCATAACGGAGGAGGAATACCAGGCGGCTGTTGACAAGTACGGAGAAGATGCCTTCACGGTAAACATAGGGGCCGAGGCGATTCGAGATATGCTGGCCTCAGTTAATCTCGCTGAAGAAACTGAAAAATTGAAGCAGGAACTTGAGTCTGGAGTTGTCGATATTCGAAAGAAGAAGATAGTGAAAAGGCTAAAGATACTCTCGGCTTTCCTTAAAACTGGGTCTAAACCAGATCAGCTCGTATTGACGGTGTTGCCGGTTATCCCTCCTGAGCTCAGACCTCTCGTCCCTCTCGAAGGAGGTCGTTTTGCAACGAGTGATTTGAACGATCTGTACCGCCGCGTGATCAACAGAAATAACAGGCTGAAGAGATTGCTGGAATTAAAGGCTCCTGACATTATCGTTCGTAATGAGAAGCGCATGCTGCAGGAATCGGTTGATTCTCTGTTCGATAACAAGAGGCGAGGAGTTAAGGCTAGTGTCGGTGGTAATAAGCGCCCCCTCAAATCTTTGGCAGATATGTTAAAGGGGAAGCAGGGACGCTTCCGGCAGAACTTACTGGGAAAGAGGGTCGATTACTCAGGAAGATCGGTCATCATCGTTGGCCCAGAGCTGAGGCTGCATCAATGCGGATTGCCAAAGCAGATGGCCCTCGAATTGTTTAGGCCATTCGTTTATGCGAAACTTGAAAAGTATGGATTAGCGAATACCCTGAAATCTGCGAAAAGACTAATCGAGCGGGATAGACCGGAAGTCTGGGATATTCTGGAAGAAGTCATTCGCGAACATCCAGTCCTGCTGAACAGAGCTCCAACTCTACATCGGCTCAGTATTCAGGCTTTCGAACCAATTTTGATCGAAGGGAAGGCGATTCAATTGCATCCTCTGGTCTGTACTGCATTTAATGCAGACTTCGATGGTGACCAGATGGCTGTCCACGTTCCTTTATCCATCGAGGCCCAACTTGAGGCCAGGATATTGATGCTATCAACTAACAATATCCTGAGCCCCTCGAACGGAAAGCCAATCGTTGTTCCTTCCAAAGATATCGTTTTGGGGGTGTATTACCTGACGATGTTGGTCGAAGGACTGCAGAATGAGGGTATTTGCCTATCAGATCTTAGTGAGATTATGTATGCCCTCGAAGGGAAGGTCGTAACGTATCACACCAAAATTAAGACGAGGGTCGTATATTACAAAGAAGATGGAACCTTTGAAAATAGAATAGTTGAAACCACACCTGGAAGAGTCATTTTTTCTCAGAATCTGCCCAAACACCACAAAATAAGTTTTGATCTTATAAATAAGGTATTGACGTCGGTTGATGTCGGCGCTCTGGTCGATGAGATATATTTCCACTGTGGACAGAAGGCGACCGCCATTTTCGTCGATCATATTATGGAGGTCGGGTTTAAGTATATGACGAAGTCCGGTATCTCGTACGGAAAGGATGATTTGGTTATTCCCGATGCGAAGAAGACTCTCGTTGCCGAAACAGAGAAGATAGTCGGAGAATTTGAACAGCAATATCTTGATGGATTTATAACACAGGGGGAGAAATATAACAAAGTTGTCGATGCCTGGGATAAGTGTGGTGACAGAATTGCGGAAGCATTGATGGAGTCTGTTGCTTATACTGAGCCCGGTTGCCAGCCGAATTCGGTTTATATGATGGTTCATTCTAAGGCTCGAGGTTCAGTTGCCCAGTTAAAACAGTCGGCCGGTATGAGGGGATTGATGACGAAACCGACTGGAGAGATCATCGAAACCCCGATCGTTTCTAATTTTAAGGAAGGGTTGTCAGTGCTTGAATACTTCTTATCGACTCACGGTAGCCGAAAGGGGTTAACTGATACCGCCCTCAAGACCGCTAACTCCGGATATCTGACGAGAAGGCTTGTTGACGTCGCCAACGATTGCGTCGTCTCCGAGGAGGATTGTGGGACAACGAATGGCCTGCTGATGAAGCCAATTTACGACGGACTTACCACGGTAATTTCCATTAAGGAAAGGATTCTAGGAAGATTTGCATCGAGGGATATTGTTAATCCGAACAATGGGGCTTTAATTTTATCCAAAAATGGGTTTATCGATGAGTATAAGGTCGACGAAATAATCGAGGCCGGAATTGATGAGGTATGGGTAAGATCTGCCGTAACATGTGAAAGTAAGCGGGGAATTTGCACGAAATGTTACGGAAGAGATTTGGCGCGTGGAACAATCGTCAGTATCGGAGAGGCGATTGGTGTCATTGCCGCTCAATCGATTGGAGAGCCTGGTACTCAGCTTACGATGAGAACATTCCACATCGGAGGAGCTGCTCAAAAAAGTATTGAGAGGTCGAGTATCGAGTCCTCCATGGAGGCGCAAATTGCTTTTAAAAACGTTACATTCTCGGTAAATAGTTCTGGAGATCCGATAGTTTTGTCGCGGAAGGCGGAGATAGCCTTGGTCGATGTTAATGGCCGGGAAAGAATTGTTCACAAGATTCCATATGGGGCCAAATTAAAGGTAAAGGCTGGAGATGCCGTTAAAACGGGGCAGATTATTGCCGAATGGGATCCGTATACAACTCCAGTTGTTTGTGAGGTTAGCGGTTTCGCGAAGTTCATTGACCTTGTTGATGAACAGTCGATGAGGGAGGTTATTGATGAGGCGACCGGTATTTCGAGTAAAGTCGTCATCGATTGGAAACAATCCTCGAATACGGTCAATTTCAGACCTACGATTTTGCTGGTTGACGAATCTGGGAATCACATTATGTTATCGAACAAGGTGGAGGCCAGGTACTTTCTTTCGATAGATTCAATCATAAACGTTAATGATGGCGATAAAATAGTAGCTGGTGACATAATTGCCAAAATTCCTAAAGACGTCATAAAGACGAGGGATATTACCGGAGGCTTGCCCAGGATTTCTGAGCTCTTTGAGGCCAGAATGCCAAAAAATCCAGCCGTGATATCTGACGTTGATGGACAGGTGGAATTCGGCAAGGATCACAGAATGAAGCGGAGAATTGTCATAGTTCCCGATGACAATAATTTAAAACCCGTTGAATACCTCGCTCCGAAAGGACGTTCCGTCCTAGTTCGCGAGTGGGATTATGTTAAGAAGGGGGATGTAATTGTCGACGGGAACATCGTACTACAGGATATGTTACGTATCTTGGGGATCGAAGAGATGACGATGTATATCGTCGATGAGGTACAGAGGGTCTACAGGCTTCAGGGTGTTCCCATAAATGATAAGCATGTCGAAATCATCGTGAGACAAATGCTACAGAAGAGGGAAATCAAGGACTCAGGTGACTCGACGTATATAGTTGGCGATGAGATCGATAAAGAGGATTTGGCGATTGTAAATGCTGATCTATTGAAGAGCGGCCGTCGACCGATCGTAGCGATCCCAATTTTACAGGGAATTACTAGGGCATCGCTACGTACCAAGTCTTTTATTTCGGCCGCATCCTTCCAAGAAACGACGAGAGTATTGACGGAGGCTGCAATATCGGGGAAGTTCGATTATCTTGTCGGTCTCAAAGAGAATGTCATTGTGGGGAGACTGATGCCGGCTGGTACGGGGGGAGTTGCCAGGCAATGGAAAGCTGAAAAATTGCGGGAGAGAGCTGAAAAATTGGGAACTATTCAAGAACAGGTTGTGGAAGTTGCATGAGATTTTCTGGTTGCCATTGCTCTTGAATTGACTTGAAAAAAATAGGTTTGTTTCTGGTAGTTTGAGTGTACAATTTTCGTTGCAATTTGTTGTGGCTGGTCTTTTAGTCGGAATTAGTTTTATGCCGAATGTATCGCCAAGGATGAAGACTGTTTGGATCGCAGTGGTCTTAGCCATCGCCCTCGTCTTGCTTTACGCGATGGGAAAATGGGTAGTTCCATTCCTGGTGTCATTAATCTTGGCATATGCTCTCCATGTTCCGACTCGTTATCTTTCCAAGTCACTGAACATACCCTTTTCCGCCGCCTCCGGGATCGTCGTCGTTATTCTGATCGCATTTCTGGGATTATTTTTTATATTTTTCATTCCAGTACTCAAAAATTCGACCATAATTATCGTTCAAAAACTGCCAATCTTGCTGCGTTCATTGCCGAATCCGGTTAACTCATTTCTCTCGGGGGCACTCGCTATGGTTGGCGTAGATAGGCAATTCGACATCGAAACCAGTCTGCAAAATTACATTAGTGAAGTAACCGCTGCATGGCCCAGCTATGTGGTTCACATTATCGACACAAGCATGGCAATGTTTCACTCATTAATTTTTATCATCATGATCCCGATTATAGTGTTTCACTTACTTAGGGACTGGGACAGAATAACTAGCTCGATTCAGTCGATTTTAAAAAAAATAGCATCGCAGGCAGTTATTACTGCGCTAAGTCGAATTAATACAAATCTTGGTGCATATGTAAGAGGGCAGCTTTCGGTATGCTGTATATTGACGGTCGTATATTCGACTGGGTTATTTTTTCTGGGTTTGGATGAATATGTTATTTGCGGCATACTCTCCGGATTTCTATCATTTGCGCCGTTCTTCGGTCCAGTTATTGGATTCTCAACGACCTTGGTGATGGCAATTGATAATTTTTCTTCGATTCATCAGTATATTTTGATGTGCTGCCTTTATACTGTCATTCCACTATTGGATTCGAACATAGTGACCCCGAAATTGATTGGGAAGAGTGTTGGTATCCAACCGGTATGGCTCCTATTTTCAATTTGTGCTGCAATTTCCGTTCTGGGAGCGGCAGGAATATTTATTTCGATTCCGGTAGCCGTCATTTTGTCTACCGTCTGTAAGGAGCTCGTGAAGAAGGTATAATTGGGTAGCATTCGTAAAATTGTATATGATAGAATCTGAACGGATCTGATTCTTCTTCATACTGGTTATTGGATGAATTTTCCGGGGCTTGATTTTTCTATTCATAAAGATGGATTTCGATTTATTGGAATAGCTGCTGCTGCCACTCTGCTTTTCTCGATGTTTATTGTTCCTCTGGCGTGGATTTGTGCAATTCTCACACTTTTTTGCGTTTTCTTCTTCAGAAATCCGAGGAGGTCTGTGCCGAATGATGACAATCTCATAGTCAGCCCGGCCGACGGTACGGTTTGCGCGATTAATCTCGAAGTTCCTCCAGAGGAGCTGGGGCTTGGAGAGGAGAAGAGGTACAGAATCAGTATATTTTTGAGCCTTTTTAATGTGCATATAAACAGGTTACCGACGACTGGTAAAATACGGAACATTATTTACAGTCCAGGATCTTTTTTGAATGCCGCCCTAGAGAAGGCAAGTATCTTCAATGAAAAAAGCACGTTGATTATAGAAATCGATGGAGATCCTTCCAGGTTAATGGCTGTGTCTCAGATTGCTGGGATGATTGGGAGGCGAATCGTTTGCGACGTACACGATGGCCAAGATATATCGAAGGGGAAGATTTTTGGTATCATCAGATTCGGGAGCAGAGTTGATATTTGGCTGCCACTTGGTGTTGCTCCACAAGTTTGCAACGGACAGACGATGATAGGTGGCGAGACGGTTTTGGCTGATATTTCGTCGCCAACTGATCTGCCCAGAGAAGGGTCGATCGTATAAGAAATGTTTGATTCCGCGCTGGTTTCTGGTTTTGTAAAAGATTGGGGTTATCTAGCCGTTTTTTTGGGATCGATCGTGGAGGGGGAGGTGATATTACTAACGGCGAGCGCCTTCGCGGCTGGTGGATATTTATCGATCTACAAGATATTCGCGATAGCTTTTACGACAACCGTTTTGGTTGATCAGGTTCTATTTTTTGTTGGATATAAAACTGGTACCGCCTGGCTAATTCGCCGATTTCCGAAATTACAGATAGCGAAAGAAAGAGTTTTCTCACTGTTAAATAAAATGGATATTTTTTTTATATTTGCATTTCGTTTTATATATGGAATACGCACTATTAGCCCCGTTATAATAGGAGCCGCTAAAATTAATCCACCTAGATTCATTGGGTATAACATACTATCTGGATTCTGTTGGGCATTCCTCGGTTGCTTTATAGGTTACGTTGTGGCCGATGTCTTTGCGGATGGGACATTTGACACGATGCCAGCTGTTCTGGCGGTTTCCGGGATAATTGCCATTTTGGGTTTCGGAGTTTTTATGGCAGTAAAATTAAAGGGATCCAAAAATTCCGATTAATGTTCTAGCTGTGGTATTATGCGGCCAATTTGCTGGCCGATATTTTAGGAAATTTTGACTTGAGATTGAGAGGGTTCGAAGATTTTAGGAAGTTTGTTGGTGAAACTCCTGAGCTTAAGAGGTGTATCGTAAGGTGCGATCTAAACATTCCATCTTCGATCAGGGACCTGTCCAGGGTTTATGCCATAAAGAGTACGGTCGAAGCTATCTTGGATCTCGGCCTAGGAGTCGTCCTAATTTCTCATTATAAGAGACCAAAACCGGAAGATCGTTCCGATCAGAAATTTTCTTTATCGATAGTAAGAGACAGCGTTTCGGAAGTTCTTGGGAGGAAGGTACAGTTCGTTGAGGGGTCTGTTTTTGAGGTAGACCCGAGTGTCATCGATTCTGAGGTAGTTCTCCTGGAAAATCTTAGATTCTATGATGGAGAAACACAAAATGACGATAATTTTGCGAGGATTTTGGCGAGTTATGGAGATGTATACGTAAATGAGGCGTTTTCTGTTTCTCACAGAGCACACGCATCCGTATGCGCTATAACAAAATATATTCCATCTTTTGCAGGAATTTCATTACAAAACGAAGTACGCTGGTTGTCGAAATTATTACAAGAAGTAGATAGACCGTATACGGCCATCATTGGAGGGTCGAAAGTTTCTACTAAAATTGATGTTCTGAGGCGAGTATCTCAGATAGCGGATAATCTGGTCATAACCGGTGCGATGGCTAACACGTTCTTGGCAGCACGAGGATTCGATATGCAATCTTCTGTGATCGAGAAAGAATTACTCGCCGATGCTACAGAAATTATGAAATTATCGAAAGCGAAAATACTATTGCCGCTAGATTTCATGGTATCGGCTGATATTGAAACGACTGGTACCACATGTAAATTGGGAGCAATACCGCAGGGAAATGCATGTTTTGATATTGGAAATGAAACGGTTAAGTTCATTCAGGACGTTATTTCTCAATCAAAAACTTTATTATGGAACGGCGCCATAGGAGCATTCGAATTTGCCAATTTCCGGGGAGGTACGGATGCAATAGCGCAGTCAGTCGCAGAATTAACTAAAAGTGGGAAAATAGCATCGATTATAGGTGGAGGGGAAACGGTGGCCTCTCTCGGTTGCTATAAGGATGATATGTCGTTTGTATCGACGGCTGGCGGGGCTTTTCTTGAATTCGTCGCTGGATTCGATCTTCCAGGATTGCTCACACTACAGGCCAGATAAACTTTTTCTACATTAACTGACATTTCAGGATGACATAATTTTTCTGAGCTCCGTCATTAGCGGGTTGTCCGCCTGGTTGCTGTTGCCCACCCGCGGGAAGTTGTACCTGTACTGGCTGTCCATCAGGACCAACGGTCTGTACTCCAGGTGCCGGTACTACCGGTTGACTACCGGTGAGGACTGTTTGTCCACTAGGACCAACGGTCTGTACTCCAGGTGCCGGTACTACCGGTTGACTACCGGTGAGGACTGGCTGTCCATCAGGACCAACGGTCTGTACTCCAGGTGCCG
>JAITFF010000054.1 GCA_031281515.1 Holosporales bacterium
GTTATCGAAACTATAGTGGTCTTGTTGCTTATCAATTTTTACCTAAGAAACCTTCAGTTGGATTTGCTGCTCTTAACAATCTTACAAAAAACAACGTTCTTATGTGAAACTGAGGTTAAATTAGATCGAAGACCAAATCTCTTTCTTCTATTCCTATATTTATCTGCAACAATTTTAAACCTCTTCAGCATTCCTACTATACCGCGGTCTCCCCTAACGTGAAGCTGAGGCTGATTTAGCTGCGATGAACATGAATAAAAATCGCCGGCTTTTTGTCGAATTGTTTGGTCATTACCTTTCTAATGGCCGACACACACTCGCGTTTTATTTCGTTTACCGATCCCGGATGTTTAGTAACTTCATTTGCGACGATCTGATATAGTCTCGATTCAAGCCTTTTCGCTTCGCCCCTATCTATGAATATCCCACGGGTTATAATATCGGGCGCATTTAGGAGTCTGTTATCATTCGATACAATAAAACTGACGCTAATGCTCCCCCCAGTCGACATAGTTAACCTTTCGTTTATGGCATCGTGTGTTATTGGGATCAGGCTCTGGCCATCCAGCGCCATGAACGTCAAATCGATTTTGGATAACCTCTGAAGCTGTCCATTTGATAGGCCAATTATTTCTCCAGATTCGACGATCAGTGACTCATGAATACCATTTTGTTCTGCAAATTTCTGGTGCGCATGGAGCATGACAGAATCCCCGTGAATCGGGATAAATGATTTCGGCTTGAGCCACTCATACATCCTCACCAAATCGCCCTTGCTCGGATGGCCAGAAACGTGAATATCATCCTCCGTGGCGGTCGTAACAATTTCTACGCCATTTCGTGTCAAAAGATTCTGCATGTCGCGAATACAAATTTCGTTTCCAGGGATCACCTTCGATGAGAATACGACGACATCATGTTTGCCCAATTTGATTACCCGGTTTTCTCCGCGGGCCAACCTAAAGAGGGCCGAACGCGCCTCTCCTTGGGATCCCGTACACATTAATAGGACTTTTGATGGTGGTAGGCTTACAGCATCCTCCTCAGGAATGATGGAGGAAATTCCAGCTTTGAACTCTTTAGAGAGATACGATGTCTCAGAAACGGCTGATATCATCTTAAACATTGAGCGGCCAACGATCGCGATCTTGCGTCCTGATTCACGAGCAATATGGAAAACGGTTTCCATCCTTGCGATATTCGATGCAAAACAGGTCACCGTAATTCGCCTGTCCTTATACTGCGAAATAACTCGAGACAGCGCTTGTCTGACGTGCGTTTCTGATCCAGCCTCATCCTCCACCAAAACGTTCGTCGAATCGCAGAGCAAACAATCCACTCCTTCCTTTCCGATCTCTATCAATCTCTTTTCGTCTATCTTATCTCCCAGCAGCGGAGCCTCATCTATTTTCCAGTCTCCAGTATGGAATATAGTCCCGGCATCGGTCTTTATATAAAGGCCACAGGCCCCGAGTATAGAGTGGGCCAGCGTGACATATTCTATTTCAAAATTATCTAGATGAATTGGATTTTTACAGGTAACGACCCTAATCTCAACATCTCCGCTCCAAGGACATTCTTTGAGTTTCTGTCTCAGGACGGCTGCCGGAAACTCGGTAACATATACTGGACATCTCAGTTTCGGCCACAGATACTGTATCGCCCCGATATGGTCCTCGTGAGCGTGCGTTATGAAGATTCCCTTGATCTTATCGAGCATTTTGGCCGGAAATGATACATCCGGGGTCAGAACCTCAATGCCGAGGGAATCATAAAAGGCAATTCCCAAATCGACGATGATCCAATCTCCGTTGGTGCCAATCATCGTACAATTCGCCCCAATTTGCTCCAATCCTCCAAGGGGCAGTATTAGTAATTCATTTTTTTTTGGTTGCATCTCACAAATCCTTAGCAATATTACAGTGACTCGTTATCACAAACTCCGAATGCCTTTTCACTTTCTATCCAGCCCACATATCTCTTACCATCACTTCCATTTCGAACTTCCACTTTACACCAAGCTCCGCGAACGGATAACAACGTCATTATAACGTTCTTCTTGATGTGCGCTATGAGGTTTGTTGTCTTGCCGCAACCATCCATCAAATTAGCACCACTTTCGCAGACTACTATCACCGACCTCTTAGAGGATAACTGATTCTTATGGATCCAACTCACGTCTCCATCCGGATCCTTTATCCTCCTCCAATTGTCGTACTTGGCCGTTACAACAACGGGAACTCCAGGTAGAATATAAGAACAGGCTATTTTATACTGCGCTCCCGGCCCCTTGTGAGAATTGGCTCTGCGGTATTTGATCGAGGCATAGAACGGGGAACATACCCCGCTAACTATGTGCGCTTCCGATGGATTTGAACAAAATGCCAGTAATAATACGGCCGAGCTATGAACCAGACAATTCACCTATGTACACCCCCAAATTAACCGCAATCTTGACACACATATCAGATTCATCCAACCTCTTATTAATACCACGCATTAGTTCAGAGATCGAAGCCTTTTCAATCTTTCCGCCACGATAACATAACATAACACCGTGCTCACCGGCGACGAGAGCATTGATTGCCTCGGCTCCGAAAGCCGATCCAAGTATTCTATCCAAAATCGCGGTCGTCCCGCCCCTTTGAACATGGCCAAGAGTAACCGCCCTAGATTCAAACCCCTCAGTTTTGAGGTGATCAGCAATATGCTGCCCTATTCCCCTATATTTTGTGACATCATCGTGAGAATTGACGATTCGATGCTTCAAAGAAGCTGATTCAACGGCCTCAGCAACAACGATGATGCAATATTTCTTTCCCGAATCGTAGTTTCTTTTTACTTTATCGACCACCCTCGACATATCATATTCGAATTCGGGAACTAGGATGACATCAGCTCCAGCTGCAACACCAGCATGAACCGCGATAAATCCGGCATCTCGCCCCATTACTTCCACGACAATAGTCCTCTGATGGCTCCTCGCTGTTGATCTAATATTTGAAATCGCATCGACTACCACTTCGACGGCCGTCGAAAATCCAATCGAAAAGTCTGTCATATTAACGTCGTTATCGATTGTCTTCGGAATTGCCACTACATTCATTAGATCCGGATTATGACTCAATACTTCCTCGAGAATGGTTAGGCTGCCATCCCCTCCTATATAAATCAGCCCATCAAGAGATAATTTCCTGTAGCCATCATAAACCAATTGCAAAATTTCCTTTTGAGAATGCCCATGATTCAGACAGGTCGTGAAAGATTTGGTATCAGAAAATAGGATGCTGCCAGAGGATGTCAGCAACTCCTCGCCGCAATTTTCGGATGTCAGTTGAATATACCCAAAGCTCTCCGGAAATAAACCGAAAAAACCGCGCTGAATACCGAGCAACTCATGACCAAGAGTCTCGGCGCGAATTGCCGCTGCCCTAATGGCGGAATTTAATCCAGAACAATCCCCGCCAACAGTAATGATTCCCAATCTCTTCTTCATCAGAAATTAAAATTTCGCGACTCGTGATGTGTCAGAGAGGTATATTAATGAATCTTCCCACAAAATGCAAATTACAGTAAAAACTCAAGCCATTTTTGTTGAAACTAGGAAATTCATGTGCAACAATGGCTCGAGAGAGCGCCCATAGCCCAATTGGATAGAGCGTCAGACTACGGATCTGAAGGTTGAGAGTTCGAGTCTTTCTGGGCGCGCCACGAGTTTGGGGAATTTTTAGGATTTTTGGCTATGAACATAGTTAGATGCTGCGTTGCTGGAGTTAGCGCTTCTTTTCTTATGGTATTTTCAGTGTTAGGAGCTGCACCGACTTTCCAGGCTATGCCCGGCGCCGCAGTCCCGGCTCAGGTGCCTCAACAACAGCCCCTACCGCAGCCACAGGGTATCGCGCCGCAATTTGTCCTCCCGGAGGGACAGCCAGGACAACCCATTCAGCCGCAGCCCGGTTTACAACCGAATGTACAATTAGCTCCTGGAGTTCCTCAGCCAGGTGCTCCAATGCAACCTGGAGTTCCTTCTGTAGTATCGCCTACTGAGCAGTTGAATGCTAATCAACCCAGCGCAAATAGTGGATCTGGCGCCGCGCTTGACCTGTCTGTCTTCGGAAAAAAGGGAGATGGACTCGAGAAGATGGAAATTAAACGCCTGCTGAAGAGGGCCATCGTTATTTGCGTTGGAGATTGGTGTCCCCATTGCGCGAATTTCCTAGGTGCCTTTTCTAAATATACTGAGGCTTTAAGATTGTATGGGATCAATATCGTGTTCGTCCACATTCCAACCCTTGAAGTCCTCAGCAACTGGCACGATCCAACTCTTGCAGACTACCAGAGCGCAGATGCGAAGCTTCAGCAGTTTGGTATCAAGGCGGATTCTCCGGAAGTTAAATCCAATCCGGCTGGTATTTTCCTCGTTATGCTCGGCAGTAAAGATACCCTCACAAAAATTAATGTTTCTTCACTACCGACGACAATCGGGTCTCAGGATCAAAAGGAATGTTTCAGGTACGTTGGCGAGGAGGCGCTCCGAGCGCTCGACCTTTCAAATCCTGATACCCTAACTAATCTTTTGAAAACCTTTAATCAGAGTACGGCTGAAAAGGATGACAAGGATGCTGACGATACCTCCAAGAAGGGAGCCGATAAGAAAGGTCGGTCCAAGAAAGGCAAGAGTAAAGGTAGTGCCGCGAAGAAATCTGGTAGCTCTAAGGAAGCAAATGCGAAGAGCGGGCCTATAGACAAAATCGGCGCTAGCAGGGCTACTCAGCTCCTTAACGAGGGGAAGTCCCCTGATACATCGGCTGAACGGAATAAACCCCATTCATCCCACGGATGCTCATGCTTCCTACTGCACTAGGGAGATATCCCTCGCGGAGAATAGAGGAGATTTGGGCTTCAACTACCCCTTAAGTTTTCGCTAGAGATGTGCAGTCTGCGGGATGAAAGGAAGCTCATTACGAGGAGGGCTTTCGTCTTCGCTGGCATGAAGACTGTCCTAGGAATTGTCCTCGGATCGAGGTTGTTTTGCCTTCAGGTGCTTCAGTTTTCCCACTATAAACTGCTATCAGATAAAAATAGATTGGTCGCAAAAAAAATATTACCACCTAGAGGGAGAATACTGGCCACAAACGGCGAGCTACTAGCTAGCAATAAATTTACCTATTCCGCTGTTTTGGACCTGCTCGAAATTCCGGAAGAAGATAGATCCGAAGTTATTGCCCAGATCATAAGTGAAAAACGATTAGATGATAAATCGATCACAGAACTACACAATATTCCAGAGCCAATAAACCGTAACAACAGGTTGATTTTATTGCAAGAAAACCTAAATTGGGATGATTTAGCGGGATATTATATTACTGCATCGATGCTACCCGGCATCGTCATCGAAAAGGTTCAGACCAGGAAATATCTGCATGCAGAAGAACTGTCTCATATCATCGGTTATATCGGGGCACCGACAAAAGAAGATGTCGAAAAAACAGAAAACATCGCCCTCACCTTACCGATGGCGAAAATCGGCAAAACTGGAATCGAGAAATCATACGACGAAGAATTGTTCGGAAAAATCGGAGTTCAACACATCGAGGTCAACGCGAGGAGGCAATTCGTGCGGTGCGTAAGTAACACGGAAAGCACGCCCGGAGCTGATGTTCATCTGACCATCAACCTAGATCTGCAACTGGAAGTTTACAAAATCTTGTCAGAACATAACGGAGCCTCCTGCGTCGTAATGAATGTTCATTCCGGAGAGATCTTGGCGTTCGTTTCATACCCTGGGTACGATATTAATATCTTTACTCAAAGGGTAGATCCGAAAGCTCTCCGAGAACTGTATGATAATCCGTTTAAACCAGCAATTAATAAGGTAATAAGCGGGCTATACTCTCCGGGATCAGTTTTCAAAATGATCACGGGGCTGGCCGGCCTCAATGCCGGGGTTATAACCGAGCATACCAGGTTCCGGTGCACTGGGGTCCACGAGCTCGGATCTCATAAATTTCATTGCTGGCGTTGGAAATATGGTGGCCATGGCTCAATTAATCTCAGGCGTGCTATAGCTGAGTCCTGTGATGTGTTTTTTTACAATGTTGCTGAACGAGTCGGAGTCGATAAAATAGCGCAAACTGCTCGCGATTTCGGCCTCGGAATGCCGACAGGTATTGATCTTCCCGGAGAAAAATCTGGCCTTATTCCAACAAAAGAATGGAAAAAAACGACAAAGAAACGGAAATGGACGACTGGAGACACATTGAATATGTCGATAGGACAGGGATTCACTTTGGCGACCCCGCTCCAGCTGGTCAGAATGATATCGATCATGGTCAATGGGCTGAACCCGATAACCCCGTTTTTAAGGCGGAGCAAGGAAATCACATCTCCAGACCGACTGCAATATAAGCAGGAACATATTGAATTGATCTTGGACGGGATGTACGACGTCGTAAATTCCGATACCGGAACGGCAAGAAGATCAGCTATCGATGATGAAAATTTTGAAATGTCCGGGAAAACCGGCAGTTCTCAAGTTTATCGCATCACGGAATCTCAGCGTCATCGAGGAGAAACGGTATCAGATGATTATTGGCTTAAAGAGCATGCAGTTTTCGTCGGATATGCCCCAGAATCAGATCCAAAATATGGAGTCGTAGTGTTGGTTGAACATGGCGAAGGTGGCGCCAAAACGGCCGCCCCGATTGCCCGCCAGGTTCTCCTATCAGCTAGACGATACTGTTAAACTGAAAAGACAAAACTTGATCCGGCAAGGCGACAGGCAGTAAGGCACAGAGGTTGTCTTACAAACAACTTCCTTCCCAACACTGGATGACAAACCTGAGTGAGTGAGGAATCATCCCGATTAATGAACTGAATTATTTTAATGGACTATCGTGGCCCTGGAAAACCTTAAGCCTTTCAACTGACTCATCCGACCAGGAATCAAAATTTATATGTGGAACAAAATCGAATCCAGGCATTACAATTCCGCGCATTAAATTATGGGATTGTTGCAATTCATCTCTCCAATTTTTGATTGCCAAAAGATGCTTGTTTAGAAGAATTTCAGCCTCCTCCTCGGTAAGAGAATGAGCTAACGCACCGGCCAGGAGATCGAAGATAACTGGCTTAATCACTATCCTCCCCCGACACGAACGTCTCGTCATTTCTCCGACCTTGATAGTAAGCCGGCCATTTTCTTCTTTAGTTAGATAGAGGTCTATACGAATTATTGGAAAATCTCGAGACAATTTTTGTGCGATTTCCATCATTTCGGATAGCTTTGGGGGCTTTTCTATAGAGCCTATCGGATTCTTGTGGCCATACTGGGCTTCTAATCGATTCCAACCAGGAACGGTATAGATGGCCTGCCACTTATCACGATCAGATGCAATATGGCCTGGCTTATCAGGGGCATCTCCGACAATAACCCAAATAATTTTGCCATAAGAACACAGGAATTTGTAGTCAGTCACGGTACGACCTTGGTTCATTGGAGTAAGAAATTCTTCTACTATAAAGCGTTCCTCGGTGAGGCGCGATGCCATTGATCCCTCCATAGCAGTTAGATGTTTCATAGTCTCAGGGTCGCGTTTATCAATAACCAGGACAGATTCACCGTAAGAACCAAGAACTCCTTTAACAACAAACTTTTGTGGTAATCTGTTCCAGAATTCAGGTTCAAATACTTCATTCAGATTTTTAAACGCGCCATAAAGACGAGCAACATACTTTTCCCCCACTCTATCCCTAACAAAGAGTTTAGCTGTAAGCTTATTGCAAAACCAAGATTGGACCTCACTTGCAACGTAGAACATATTACAAGCATTCAACACTTTTTCATTAAGGGTTTCTGGTGATGACCTGGCCCTGATAAGATATTGCCCTCCATCCCTCAGGAAATGCTTCAGTTTCAGAGGCAATGCGCCATGGTCCTTTATTTCCCGCCTTCTAATTGTCATAATTTCTTCAGCTAATTTCGCTGAAACAGGATCTAGTAATACAGCCTCTGAATCACCCAACTCGGCAATTCTATCGCGCAATCTACTTCTTAAAGATTCGAGTAAATTCCGTTCCCTTTCAAAACTAAGAGGAAGTCGCCCTCCTCTTGAGTACCTACTAGTATACAGCCCATATAAACTACGGATTTGTAACTCTGCCTCTTGATCAACTAATGCTGCTTCCAAATCAATCAACCTAGCAATTTCACTGATTAATCTAACATTCCAACGATTAAGGCGAAGATGAATGTAGGTTTTGCCTGAGTTCCAGGCACAGCTTCCTTGCAATGGATTAAGTATACTTAGCACTAACAAACAAAATAGTATTCGTGGCGCTTCAAAGATGTTATTAGAAATGTTCATTGTATACCATGCAGCAGGGGAGGAAGCTTGTTAATTTCTTGACAGCGAGAATCTTTAATCTCTTTAATGGATGAGCCCTGCAGTCTTTTCTCTGCCCATGGTGATAGGGAATCCCAGTTTATATGTGGAGT
>JAITFF010000082.1 GCA_031281515.1 Holosporales bacterium
GGGCTTTTGCGGATAGTACAGTACTTGATCATCTTAGGTTGTGGGAGATAGCTGACATTGTTTCATGCGGATGATAGCAGCTTTCGCTCAGTTTTTCACTTTTGCAATAGGTCTAATGACTACCTTGTCATATTACTTTGAATCTTTTCCAATCATAAAGTCTATGCAAAATGATCTTCAAAAGCAAATTGTTGATTCGCAAATCAAATGTGTAGTGTGGTGAGCTATTACTCAATCCAGATAATATCCATGCTTGACCACACCATCTTACACAAAAAAAATCCTTTCTCGATATTCTTCCCACATATCTGCAGTCGCAGGGTTTCTGAAAGCCAAAATGAAGAAAACTAGTTAGGCAGGAGAACTTGGTTCAAAGCATCAATATCGGTGACTGAGGCGACCTGCCTTTCCGGGGTCGTTCCCCTCTTCAACTTTTGCCATCTGGTCCCGTCTGCTGATCGGCCAGCCACTGCGTCCAACCCATCGGAAGAAGTGGATCTTTTCATAGATCGAGGCGCGGCCGCCCCAAAGCCAGATCTTCCCATACCCGAGGCTCCCGCCTGATTTTCAACCCCCGCCATTGCTGGGGAAGCAGCCGGAGTTTCCGCAGCAGCAAGGAGGGCGGCAATTTCGGGATCGACACCATCCATAGCCCCCGGTTCTGCTTGAATCCCATCCATCGGCGGGACTGGAGTAATGACTTCAGGAATGACATTTCCCTGTGGTTCCGTAAGTATTTGACTACCCACGTCAGCAGTTTTTCCCGCTTCAGCAATAAGGGCGTCAATCTCTGGATCTCCGCTAGAGACAACTGGCGAAGTAACGATCGAAGAGACATTTCCAACATCAGCAACAGGAGCAGTACTGGCAAGAGCATCAGTAACCAGATTTGGCGACTCGCCTGGAATTGGAGGAGTTACCATGACAGGAACTTGCCTACGATTATATCTTCCACGTTGCGAAAAACCGCGGCCAGCCCCCTTAGTAAATATCACCCCGCTATTTCCGAATAATGTGCGTTTTTGCCCGTCCTTCCCCTCGGCGGCCGCGGCAGCTTCCTTCATGGCTGCCCTCAACATTTCGACACCACCTGCCGTAACCTTACTGCCGTCTAGCTGGATGCTCCTCAGTTCTCCGATTCCGTTTACCCTAATTGAATTTACCATTTTAGCGATACCGGCATCTGTAACTGAAGTATGAGCAAGGTTGAGATGGTAAGTATTAGACAGCACTACAGCGTCAATCATGCTATCGTCAACGGAATCATTGTACGACAAATTCCAGATCACGACCTTCCCGTCGTCGCTGAAGATCTTGGCCCAATTGGCAATGATAGGCGTGGTTACGCCAGTTTTAGACAGATCTAAGTAGATATTTCTAGAATGAGTCCCGAATGATGAGGTACTCGTTAATAGCTGATAAAATTTATTAAAGGCATTATCGCCATTTGCGGCAAAATCTCCACATTCAGATAGATCCAACATGTTAAGGGCAAGGACTGCCGCCCGTGCGACAGCTGCCTCACAAGATTTCCCGCCACCGGGAACACCAGAATGATCGGCAACAGTCGGCTGAACAGAGAGGACGTTATCAGTCTCAGTTGAAATATCTTCAACAAGAGCAGCTGGAACTTCCGGAGAAGCCACTAGCTGCGAATCGGCTAAATTAGCTATTACCGAAGAAAGATCGCTGGCATTTGCGGAATCCACCGCAGTAACGCCCAAAGCCGCAGACGCAGTACCCACTAGCGAATCCACAGGATTTTCCGGAGCAGGAACAGGGGGAGGAATCCCGCCACTCTCCGATGTGGCGGATAAATCCTGGCCCAAAAGCTCGGCAATATCGCTCGCTCTCAGAGCGCAACAAAAATAACAACAAAGCATTAAGCCCGCCACTGTCAATAAAAATTTAGAGCTTAACCTATCAATACGAAAAAAAATCATATCTCCAGTTACGAAAACATGGATTAATGACGATAGTGTATTCGCTAAAGATTAAAAAACTACTAAATCGCTAATTAGGAAAACACCTCAATTTTTTCTTAATAAAAATTTAACCATATGA
This sequence comes from Holosporales bacterium, assembly GCA_031281515.1. Classification (GTDB taxonomy): domain Bacteria; phylum Pseudomonadota; class Alphaproteobacteria; order RUG11792; family RUG11792; genus JAIRNI01. The sequence goes on from JAITFF010000082.1 coordinate 2,065, forward strand.
GATTTATTGTTTTGTTTTATTATAGTTGTTTGCCATGAGGATGGCATCTCCACTCGGAAGCCTGCTCTCGGTTGGTGGCATTATCGGTTTCTGGAGTTGCGATAAAAACGGCGGCATCTGTTTGATGCTAGACAAATCAGGCTTTCTACTGGATTTCTCCCGCTGCGAAGACTGGGAAATGTCATTTTGTTCGCGGATAGCATATCCGATTAATGTCCCGGAAATAAGGAACATTACTCCTGAACCCGCAATCCCGACGATAAAGAACCACTTTTTCACGAGTTCGATAATTCCTCATAAATGTTGTAGGCCCATCTGGAAATACTTCCAGCTCCAGCAAACAAAATGATGTCACCATCATTTAGGACATTGTTATTTATCAGATCGCTGATACTCGCTGCAACATCCGCTTCATCCGCGGCAAAAATGGCATCCTTTCCAGCTTTGCGCAAAGCATCATAAAGATTTTTGGACGGGATATCAGGATCCTCCTCAGCATCATCAGCCCTATAGACCGAAGTTATTATAACAAGGCTAGCACCATCAAAGCATTCACAGAACTCCTTGAATAAAATGTTCAATCTGGTAAATCTATGTGGCTGGCAAACGATAACAATCTTTCCATCAGTTTTTTGCTGTGCCGCCCTGATGAGGGTTCTAATTTCGGTGGGATGATGGGCATAGTCGTCGACGAATGAAATCCCGCGAATATCGCCCAACAAGGTGAATCGCCTACTAACCCCAGAAAATGAGGCCAAAGTAGATTTAACAAGATCCAAATCAACCTTCAGTTCCGTGGCCACAGCAATCGCCGACAACGCATTCAGTATGTTATGATCTCCCAGTAGAGGTATACTAATATTTTCCAGAAATGAGTCGTGTATCTTCACATCGAATGTAGAGCCAATCGCTGTCTTTTTGATATTTATGGCACGGAACATTGAATCCCCCGCGATCGAATAGGTTACTATATTCCTGTCGGTTATATCGTCGATAACTTCCCGGACATGTGCATCATCGAGGCACACGATCCCTGCCCCATAAAACGGTAAGTTGTTCAAAAATGACTTAAAGGCCAACTTAAGATTATCGAAAGACCCGTAGTGGTTGATATGCTCCCTATCAATATTGGTTACGATCCCAATCGTCGGGAACAGGGTCACAAAGCTTCCGTCAGATTCATCAGATTCAACGACTGCCCAGTCTCCGGCCCCCAATTTAGCGTTCGTTTTATAGGAATTAATGATCCCTCCATTGATGACGGTAGGAGAAAGAGATGCCATTTCTAAGACCGCTGCACACATTGATGTTACTGTAGTTTTTCCATGCGATCCCGCGACCACCACCGATTTCTTGAGGCGAACAATCTGAGAAAGCATTTCCGCCCGCGTTAAGCAAGGAATTTTGAGTTCCTTTGCCCGAATCAATTCCGGATTATCCTGTCGAATCGCCGATGAATAAACGACTATACCGGCGTTATTGACGTGTTCTTTATCGTGACCAACAAATGCAGTAATCCCGATCCTTTCCAGGCGTTCAATGTTTTGCGAACGACAGATATCACTTCCCTGGACGCTATATCCGATGGAATGCAGGATTTCGGCGAGGCCGCTAACTCCAATTCCACCCAACCCTATGAAATGGATAACTCTAGATCCATCACGAATATCAAACATACTACCTCGTACCTCGTATTTCGGGCATTATATACTCAACCCACCAGAAAAACTCTCCAATTTTTCGAGATAATAAGCCAGAAAAACTAGCCTTACCATATATGTTATCTACCGCTACAATGAATGGGCAAATCACTGGTAGAGTCACAATCGAACTCCAGGAGAAGAGCACGTGCAGTTCTCACTTGGAAGATTCTTGCTCCACGTACTGCCTCTGTCGTTACTGTACAATCTTTCTGTTTAATGATGAGATCAAATCAATCCAGCAACAAATAAAACCATCTTCGTGAGATCTCCAGTTGCTCTAACGTATGAGCGAAAATCGAAGGAAATTCGGAGCGGAATCTCGGATTCAAACAAATCCGATCCGATAACAGCGTCATCCCCGGCAACAGAAGCAAATTGCGACGGCACAATGGAACACGGATGGTTCAGCCCATAAAACCGAGCCATCAACTCCGAACACCACATTTTTGGGACGTAAGTATCAGAACCCACTCCACACATTCCTCTTATAAGCCTAGCCGCCCCGCCACCGACCAGAGAGTCCCAGTAGGAATCCAATTCCTTCGGCATTCCCAATGTCCTCCTGATGAATGCTCTCGTAAATTTCCGACGATACGGCGAGCGAACATTCCGAACCAACAGACTCAGTTTCCAATTAGTATATCGAGAAAAAGGTAGTATTAGGCCCCCTCCAGGTCCTTGAATACCAATCCCATCCATTGCAAAGCCGAAAGCAGCGATTTGTTCCCGCCCAGATCCAGATGGATATTCTTGTTCGATAATCTCCTTTACAGACTCCAGAAGAGCGGTATTTACCGGGTAATCGGACGGGATCCGCCCTGATACCTTTCCGTCAATTATTGATAAGATTTTGGACGGTCGTTCGAGAAATATTAGTCCGCAATGAGAGATACAGTGGGGATTGGGGTGCCCTCCAGCAGCGGTTCCCACCAAAGATAGCTTCGAAGCCATCGAACTACTAAGCGACATAAACAATCCACCGTTTGTTAGAGTTATCTCCGGGACGGTTTCCATCCCGAGCTTCCTCTCTACCTCCGGACACTCCTTAAATTTAGGATTTATGAATTTCATGGTCACTTGGTCATCGCTCGCGAAACAGATAAATTGGAATAAATCAGCTGTTAGTAGAGAAAGGATGAATCGCAATAAACAATTACTCATAAAATCCTTCAAAGTCAACAATGTATTTAACGGCAAGTGACATCTTGAAATGTTACCTTATAATTATTAATGATTGATTCAAGACTAAAGAAGTTATCCTGTTTAAATAAGGGACGGGAATAATCTTCCCTTTCCAAGTGGATTTGGCCCAGCAGCTGCAAAGGAAAGACTATCTTTTAGTCCTTGGGAGGAACCCGAAGAGTAGCGTCATACAGGCTTCCACACCATAACGCTGCTTTTATAAGACCATCAAATCTCCCTTGTTCCGAGGTCGGATCGAAGCAGATGCTGAGGGGAACCTCGGATTCAAACAAATCCGATCCGATAACAGCGTCATCCTCGGCAACCGAAGCAAATTGCGACGGCATAATGGAACACGGATGGTTCAGCCCATAAAACCGAGCTACCAACTCCGAACACCACATTCTCGAGACGTAAGTATCAGAACCTCTTCCTGGTATGGCCCGCAACATCCTCGCTAATCCTTCTTTGAGCAATTCTTGGACATTGACCGCGACATACGGCATCCCCAACGTTGCCCTAGCGAATGCCCTGGTAAATTTCCTAGGATATGGGGTTCTGACATTGCGAACGAAAAAATTATGCTGATATCCGCCTAAATACCATCTCAGTGGAGCTATCATGCAGCCGAGAATAGCAATTCTTAGGTAATCTGCAGCATAACAAAATGCGGAAAGTTGTTCCCGCTCGTCATCTGTTGGATATTCCTGCTCGATAACCCCCTTTACATACTCCAAAAGAGCGATATTTACCGGGTAATCAGATGGAATTCGACCTGATATCTTCCCTTCAATTATCGATAAGATTTTGGCCGGTTGCTCAAGAAAAATAAGGCCACAGTGACTCAATCCAACCGGATTTGTATGCCCTCCCACCGAGATTCCGGACAATACTAATCTGGAATACTCAGAATCAAGCGCCGAAATAAACAATCCACCATTTGTTAGAGTTATCTCTGGGACGGTTTCCATCGCTACATCGCTTTCTATCTCAGGAAACTCCATAAATTTCGGATTTGTAAATTCCAGGGTTAGCTGGTCATCACTCGCGAAACAGACAGATCTCAAAGATACAACTATCAACGAGAAAATCACTCCTGACAAACAATTGCGCATGATATATTTTCAATTTAAAGTATTCACAAGAATATGTTGGCAGAGCGAAGTTAATAAAGTGTTAAACGCTTAGTTGTACATTTAACAAAAATTTACTTTTTCACCTTTCCAATTTGAAGATGGCCTTGTATACTGCAGTCATATGGCTCACGTTGTTTTGATTGATTAAAAATGACAACGATTGATACGGAAAAAAGGACCGACCAGGATCTCGGGCCGAAAATAGTCGTCATAGGAGTTGGGGGAGCTGGCGGAAATGCCGTCAATAACATGATTCGACTGAACCTGGAGGGAGTCGATTTTGTAGCTGCCAATACCGATGCTCAGGCCCTCAAACAATCTCTCGTGCCGCCTTCACAGCGCATCCAACTGGGATTATCGGTAACGCAGGGACTTGGGGCCGGATCGAAGCCTGACGTCGGGAAGGCTGCCGCAGAGGAGTCGAGCGACGAGATTTTACGGTTCGTCAGCGGTGCGAATATGGTTTTTATCACGGCTGGAATGGGTGGAGGAACTGGAACTGGAGCCGCTCCGGTCGTCGCCAGAATCGCCAGAGATGCTGGAATCTTGACGGTTGGCGTAGTAACGAGGCCATTTGCCTTCGAGGGGGCCAATCGATCTAAATCGGCTGATGGTGGAATTAATGAATTGCACCAATATGTTGATACCCTCCTAATCATTCCCAATCAAAATCTCTTCCGCCTGGCGAATGAGTCAACGACTTTTGCTGATGCCTTTAAGATGGCCGATAATGTCCTTTATTCGGGAGTTCGCGGCGTTACTGACCTCATGATAATGCCCGGTCTTATTAATCTCGATTTTGCCGATATTCGAGCCATCATGAGCGAGATGGGGAAGGCCATGATGGGGACCGGGGAAGCTGACGGCGACAAGCGCGCCCTCGATGCCGCCGAGGCGGCCATCTCGAATCCTCTCCTCGATGATGTGTCTTTACAGGGAGCTCGCGGAGTCCTCATTAATATTACTGGTGGTTATGACATGACTCTTTTCGAGGTCGATGAGGCGGCCAACCGAATTCGAGATGAAGTAGACTCGGATGCCAACATCATTTTTGGATCGACATTCGACGACCGCCTGAATGGAAGAATTAGGGTTTCTGTCGTGGCCACTGGTATCGGCGGCCCACAGGAATCTCTCTTCAATCGTGCCCGAGATGTATCCGGGATTATGGGCCTTGGGAAAAAAGATCCGAATGCAACGCGATCCTTTGATGTTTCCGTGATCAATAGTAATGACATCTCAAGGTCCGAATCTATGAATCCAGATTTTGATAACTCGGAAGATAGGGAACAAAGTTGGGGAAATCCAAGTAATTTGACGGACAAAAATAAGCGAAAATCCCAATCTTTTTTTGATCGCTTCACAAAACCGAAGCAGTCGGAGAGCGACGGTGCTGATGACGACGGTCCCAAAGAGAAGGAAACTCCTCTGCAGAGGAATTTGAGAGAGGAGCCGGAGGATGCGGACGATATAGACATCCCGGCATGCTTCAGGAGGAGGAAGTGATAGACTCCATAGAAAATGGAGTCACTGGCATTGTAATCGCGGGGGCGATATCGATAGTTGCCGTCCTTCTTGCCAAAGTACTTGGAAAAGCAAGACCAACAGATTCTGGGGGAATAAATCGTTATGAGTGCGGAATACGGAACCAATCCTCGGATCATGGGTTCGTATACCAATCTGAACATGGGGCCATGATCGCAGTTTTCATCGTCATCGAGGCCGCCATGATTTTGGCTCTAATTTCTCTGATGCTCGTTGGCCGATTCCACAGCCAGACGTCCTGACGATTCCGCCTTCTGAGATATGATTTGTGTTTTTTTGAGGTTTTGGCGTGTTGTTATGATACCGTATATTCACGGGATTGGTATTATTTTGATCATCGAGCGCTATGTGTTTTAAGAAGCTCTTGAATCTTCCGTTTTTTATATTTATTTTGCTTATACTCACTTTGTTATTTGGAAATTATCTCAGTATCTTTCTGAAATCTCAATTATATTCCGTGAGTTTGCTTTTAAAAGATGTCATAATTTGCATTTTGCCGTTTTTGATATTTTCCTTCGTATGGTCTGGGATTCTGCACTTGAAGGGTGAGTCTCTGAGGGGCGTCCTCATCCTCATCCCCCTCGTCTGTCTGTCGAATTTTACCGGCTTTTGGGTTTCCTATATCTTTACTGTGCCCCTCCTAAACTCTGAACTGATGGCTATTTCTGCGCTAAATACCGGAGAGGCTCTAGCTCCGGCCTGGGAGATAGTAATCCCTCGTCCAATTAGTAATGACATTGCCCTGATTCTTGGATTTGCCCTCGGGATAATTGGAAATCTCGCTAAGACCAAAACGGCTTCCCTGGATAAAATAGCTGATCGGCTTCTTCGTGCCGCCAATTTCATCCTGAAGAAAATTATTTGCAATATTCTTCCGCTTTTTATTCTCGGATTCATTATCAAGATGCAGCATGAAGATTCGCTGATGAGGGTAATCAGGGACTACTCCAAGCTCCTCGTTCTAGTGACAATCTTGACGTATGGATACATGTTCATCGGCATATTCATGCTAACCGGGAGGAGGATTCAAGTTGCCATCGAGAAATTCAAAAATTTGCTGCCTGGAATCTTGATCGGATTCTTCGGGATGTCTAGTGCGGCCGCGATTCCAACGACCATAGATGGATGCAAAAAAAATCTAAAAAACGAACATATAGCAAATTTTGTGGTACCAGCAGCGGCAAATATGCACCTCCTCGGGGATTGTTTTGCTCTCCCCATAATAGGGCTGGCAATTATGGTATCGTTCGGGTATGACCTACCCACCGTGCAAAATTTCTTCGTCTTTTCGATTTACGGCGTCGCCGCCAAATTTGCGGCAGCCGGGATCCCGGGAGGTAGCGCCATTATTTTCGCCCCACTTTTCGAGAGTATCTTCGGATTCTCCGGGCCGATGGTAACGGCCGTCACGGCCATCTATATCCTGTTCGACCCTGTCGCGACGTCGGCCAACGTGTTCGGGCACGGGATGTTCGCCATATTATTTGAGAAAGCTAACGACTGGGTGGGCCGCATCACCGCTAAAATCTGCAGGTCTCGATAACGGCTTTCGAAACCGTTTTGATTGGAATATTCCGATCGATAATTTTGAATAGAGAAGTTATTCGTGCATCGACGAGCCCGCATGGTACGATCCACCTGAAGAGATCGAGATCATTGCTGATGTTGATGCAGAATCCGTGGCTCGAGATTCCCTTCGAAATTCTGACTCCAACGTACCCTATTTTACCGGATTCGTTTATGCTTCTCTCTGACAATTCTGCTTCTGATGGTTTCGGAAGAGGGCCAGCCCAAACTCCGATTCCCTCTGCGGATTTGAACGATCTCACTCCGAATTTTTCCAGTATTCTGATGATCCAGGCTTCCAATTCCCTGACATATTCAATAACTCCAATCCCGCGTTTCCCGAGGTTTATTATTGGGTAAATCACGATTTGCCCTGGAGAGTGAATCGTGACCCTCCCCCCACGATTAGGGTAATAAACTCGACCTTCATTGGACTTTTTCCCCAGGAAATCAGATGGTTCGAAACTCCTGCCTGCCGTATAGACTTCTGGATGCTCCGTGATAAAAACAACCTCATCAGCCCCACCCTGAACACTTTCCACGGAAATTTCCATATCGATAAGAGAGAGGCAGTATTCCGTCAGGTCTTGTTCTATAAATCTCACGTGCCCCAGACGTTATTTCTCACCAATCTTACAAATTTGTTCAATAAGTCAAGATTTCGTATTTTCATTTCCGGGTCCGGATCATTGATCAGGACCTTATCGCAGGTCTCCAAAACGATTTCTGAAATTCTCACGATTTTCTCAAAAAGCTTGGTCTCATCGCTGATTTGCTTGCAAACATTAATATAATTCTTCAAATTTTCCATGTGAGGAGACATGAAATTGAAGTCATCCTCAAACGGCTCCTGGGGATTTTCTTTCCCAATGATGCCGAGGGCCCTCTTGATGGCTTCCTTGATGACGCTAAATCCGGGATGCTCGTTCAATGAGCTGATTTTTTTCGCCTTGGAAACCGCATCCTTATAACTGAAATCGAACGAATCAAACGATGATATTACGGATTCAACAGCTTCCTGAGCAATCGATAGCCTATCCGTCATATAAATCTTCAATCTACCAATCAGAAAGCGGTGTACACTTTCGAGGGTCTCTGGGGCCAGGGCAACTCCCTGCTCAGCAAAGGCGTTGATGAGGGTCGTGATATACCACGACAAATTATCCTCCTCTAGGATATTAAATTCCGAATCACACAGAAGGCGAATTATACAAAGGGCGGATCTCCTCAGGGCGAATGGATCTTTCGAGCCGCTCGGGGTTATCCCTATCCCCAGCAACCCAACGAGGGTATCCAATTTATCGAAAAACGATATCCTAGAGCCAGTAAATGACTCTGGCAATCCGTCATTGGCTCC
>JAITFF010000010.1 GCA_031281515.1 Holosporales bacterium
TCCCTACGGAAAAAGCTTCCACGAAGACCCCATTTTTTCGTGCTGCGATAAGGTGACCAAACTCGTGAACAACAACCAAAACGAAAATGACAATGATTAAGGCGATAGCTGATCCTATAAAACCCATACGACTAAAAAAACCGATCAGTGAAGCACTACCCTGCCCTGATAGCATAGCATAAACAAATAAATTTAAAAAATATCCATCAAGAAAGCTCAAAAACAGAGGAGTACACTTCTAATGAGAAAGCCTTAAGTATTTTCGTCTATTTTATTAATAAATTAAGGATGTAGAATTTTGCGCTGGTTTGGTTTTACTTGGGTTGTAACTCATGAAGCGTATTGTAGTGGTGGTTTTTGTACTGTCTAACGTCTTGGCCGTGGCCGGTGGCCCGCAGCCAAGAGGTGCCGAGATATCCAATCACCTGAGAAGTCTCGAAATACATGTCCACGACGCGGATGATGCTATCTGTGCGACCGTCAAGGAGCAGAGATTCGTCTCATCTACTAGTCAACATATCGAAGGTGAGTTCGGAATTGGAGATTCCGTTGTTGTGTCAGTTGCGACAGAACTCTCGCGGGCTCCAGGACTTCCCGGGAAAAGTCGAACTCTACGGATTCGCAAATTTTCTGTGGATCCTCCAGAAGCTGAGGCGTTTTTGCATGGCGACGGGAGAGCATCTTTGCTTCTCGGTGATGAGGGTGGTCTTTTTAAGTTTCCGAAGACGACCCTCGATTTCACTGGTGGAGTGATCATTTATCGATCTGGGGATGAGACAATTTTTTCATCATTAAAATCCCCAGTTGGAAAAGTGGTTCCCTTGTCCTCCGCCTTTAGTTTTATAGTGAACTCAATATCTTATCCGGGAGGAGCCTACTTGATAACCGGTGAAGGAATCGTACCCAACGTCCCTTCTCAAATCGTCGATCTTGGAAAGAAACTGGAGACTCCAGCTGAACCGACATTCGAGGGATTAAGACTCGAGGGAATTCTGGCTGGAAATTACGATCGTCGCGATGGGTTTGACTCCGATTTCGAAAAATGGCTCGATAGGTTTGTGACTCCGGATAGAATAGGCACTCGAGAAGTAGCCAGAAAGCCCGTCCTTATTGCCGCTATAGGAAAGGTAGTGGACTTTGTAATTCCTCGCGGGACTGGTGATCCAGAATGTACCCTGCGTAGCCGTTTCATGAAAAGGGCGTCGGATTACATCCTCCAGTATCCGACGTCAACGAGCATTCCGGCTGAATCAGTGCCGATCGATGCAGCGATTAAGGTGATGTTAGATCTGAGGAAGGTGTATACCCAGATCCAGGATGCACCTCAATCTATGAGAGAATTTCTCGGGGATTGCTTTTGCGATGAAGATTTCACTCTCCGCAGCAATTCCGTGTATTCGTTTACTCCTGGAGCAGATAGGGTCCTCCCGATGGACATAGATACCCTCCGAAAGCAGCATTGTCTAGCCCTAATGCAGGAATTTACTCCGTTAGTTCAGGCTGTGGGAACTAGCGTTGGTAATCCGCGGACAGTTCAGCAAGCATGGCAGGCGGTTACCCCAATCAAGGCCGCCTTAAGCGCCCTTCAAGCCGAGATAGATCGTAGAGTGCAGGAGTTTTCTACGGTTAAAGCCATCGAATTTCACTGATTTTGCGGCTTAGGGTCTGCATCCTCCACTCACGCTTGTTTCCCGAAGGTTGGAGAGGTGTCTCAGTCCTCTCCGGTCGGGTTTGCGGCCGGCGTTGCACCAAGTTCCTAGACCGGTTGTGCACCGTCTTTTGTGAGATTAGCCTCCGTTTCACATAAGAACGTTGTTTCTTGTGTTGCTCTACGAACTGACTCTGTCGTTTTGGCGCATCCATGTAATATCTATCCCATAATCCCTCCTTTTCTTTTCCATTACAACATGGGACCGTACACTAAGAAACTTAGATCTATTAATGGTTTAACTTACTAGAAATTTATGATGAAGATGTGGGAGACTGATCCTCAGAGATTTAACAGAGAACCCATAACTGATGAGATGGGACTATACATTTAGAGCTATTGCAATTGGGTGTTTGTTAACGCACCTTGTTTTTTACCTATGGAACATTTTCCCTATCTGAGCCTTCGTAATTTTGATAAAACTCGGGCGGTGGTGATTACACTGATGGATAGACTCTGTTTTCTCCATCTGGCGAACCAAGGCCTCCATTTCGATCATTGACATTTTCCGACCGAAACTAATGCTGTTATGGCAGGCTACATCGGCGATTTTTAGCCGGATGGCATCCGGTAGCTGCAACTTTTCACCGGTTTCGATTACTTCAATTACGAATTCAATTGCCGTCTTCTCGTCCAATACTGATGGAATCGCCGTGATTATGAGCGATTTCTGATTTTCGGATATGGCAATTTCAAATCCACAGTTTTGGAGATTGTTTTTATGTTCTGCAAAATTTTCCATTTGTTCAGAAGTTATTTCGACAATCTCAGGGGTTATCAAGTGTTGTTTCCGCCCGGCCTCGAGATCCTCGAGGATTTGAGTTTGGATTATTTTTTCGTGCACGGCATGTTGGTCTATAATAATAATCGAATCATCTTTTTCCGTAATAATATACGAATCAAGTATTTGACAAACTGGGGTACCGAAAAAA
>JAITFF010000033.1 GCA_031281515.1 Holosporales bacterium
GGCTTTACATATAATGGAAGATAAAAAGATCACTAGTCTGTTCGTTGTGGGAAGTCATGGTGAAATCCCGGAGGGGGTCGTCCACCTACACGATCTCATTTCAAAAAAAATTGTCTGACAAATGCTCCAGTTGGGCCAGGAAGCGCCCAAAATGAGCGCTCATTGAGCTATTATTCTGGTAGTGAACAAAGGAAATTGTAGGCTTCCATCTGTTCTTGGCTTGCTGTCCTAATGTCAAATGGAATGGGGTCATAACCTGATGCTGTTTGGGCAACCAATCTTTGGATGTAAAATCTGATAGCCCTGTTCTCCGATATTGGAAATATACCGTAACACTGACGATTGACATCCAGAAAGGCCGGCAAATGCATCAACTTCAAGATCTGGCCTGCAAGCGGGGAAAACTGAGAGGAACTTACTGGGACTGCTCCCAAAGTTCCTGCTGCATAGCTATGCAACCAAGGACATACTTCTTTATAAGCATTCTTAATACACATTGGGACTGGGGGGGGTACATTACCTGGCATCCCCTCATTTGAGGCTCGGCCCTCACCCGTAACAAAAGCAGCCATCGAAAAACAGACGATAATTGCACGGAAAAATAAGAACAAGATCCAAGGCCCTCCCCAAGCCTTCGTATTGAAACTGCTTCCAGTGTAATCCTGACCCTATTTGGCGGTCAATATGAAAATTTATAACGCTGAAAAATCACTTTTTATCTGAATAACTCGCTTACTCCTGCTTCCACTGAATTCTTTTTCTAAAAAAATATGATTGAAAATAAGATTTATCAATATAATAATGACAGAATCGGGAAGTAGCGCAGCCTGGTAGCGCACTTGCTTTGGGAGCAAGGGGCCGGAGGTTCAAATCCTCTCTTCCCGACCATGGTTCTTTATTTTTTTTCGTTCGATTAAGGAAAACGCGATGGGGAGGTCGTTTCTTTTCATTATACGTGCTTTTTGTCGCGTTCTGCCCGTCGCATTGCATCTCTTATTCGGTCAAGCCGGCGCCCTAACTCCATCCGACAAAATTATGGGAAAATTCCGCAAGTGGGAGATTGCTATCCAAAATCCATCGGACTATCTAACAGTATTTACCTTCTTCTATAACAATCCTCACTGGCCGGAATTCGAAAAATCCGTCAAAGAAGCCGAAAAAAACATCCCACATTCTCCACGCAAAATTCCCTTTCTTGTGAAATGGTTTGAGAGACATCCTCCGATGACCGGGGCGGGAATAATCGCCTATGCGCATTGCCTTCTGAAAACCAACCGAGAGATGGCACTAGAATACATAAAACAAGTCTGGATTTTGCAGAATATTACCGATTCTCTTGCTGAGGAATTTCGGGAGGAATTCGGCAGTTATCTTACACCTCTGGATGATGCCAGGAGAGCCAAACGACTTATGGACCAAAACAAGGTCCAGCAGTTAATTGCTATGAGAAAGATAACGACCACTCAAATAGCGGGATATATTGATCGTTTCTTGAGACAGAAATTTGCTGACAAAGCTTCCGGATACTCCGCAAATGATTTGAGAGATCCGCAGAAGAGGCTGAATATTGTTCAAGGCCTCATTGATCGCAAACAAATTACGAAGGCAGCCAAGATACTGGTAATGACCAACAGGCTGGAAGAGCAATATCCCAAGGCTTTCTACTCCCAAAGGCGCTACGTGGCGTATGAAATCCTGCGATCCGGAGATCCAAAGCTAGCATATCAATTGGCAAATTTATGTAAGTTACAACCTGGTCAAAGTAGCGAGGATTACGTAAAGATCAAGTGGTTGTCGGGATTTATAGCATTCCGATTCCTTAAGGATTACGATGCCGCGATCGAGCACTTTGAGGCCGCCTACAATAACTCCAGAGCCGCCATCAGGTTAAGCAAAAATGCATGCTGGCTGGCCGAAGTTCACCGGGCAAACAATGATATCGTATTGGCCGTCGATTGGTATAAGAAAGCGGCGCTTCATTTTAATACTTTCTACGGATATGTCGCCCATCACAGGCTCTCTGGCCTCCCGAATGGCCGATTCTCCGTTGTAGATGATGTATATACTCACGATTTTGCGATTACACCAACCAATTTGGAAGTCCGCTTCTATGGAAGAGAATTAGTCCAAGTTTTGATGGAAATTTCCAAGAATGGAGTGAGTAAGAAGAATGTCAAATACTTTTATCTAAAATTAATATCAGATATAGATGACTCGAATGAAGAACTTCTCCTTTTTGATATCGCGAAGGCAAACGATGACCTAGATCTCTTAATTCCAACTATATCCAAAAAACAGCATTTCCCAGCCGTGAAAAGGGCGTACAAAATTTTAGATGACGACGATATCACACACGTTCAGAGGGTTGAGACCGCCTCATGTTTTAAGGCGATTGTTCATGCCGTAATTCATAGCGAAAGCAATTTCAACGAGAATGCTGTAAGTTATGTTGGTGCGGTTGGATTGATGCAAATCATGCCAACTACCGCCATCTATGAAATGACGAAAATAAAATTTTACATTGGGAAAGGTGTCCCACTTGCTAATCGAGAAAAGAATTTATTGATTGGGTCGAGTATTTTATCTCGGTTACTGAAAAAATATGACGGGAATATAGTATTCGTAATCGCTGCCTACAATTGCGGTGAAGGTAATGTGTCTAAATTTCAAAAAAGCATTAAAAATTTGAAAAATCTATCATACATAGACTTAATGGAATTAATTCCGTACAAGGAAACGAGAATTTACCTCAAACACGTTCTGAGGGCACTGTTTGCATATCAGGATACCTTCGGGGCGGGTGATTGCTACCGTGCATCAGCTATCGCGAATTTTGAAACATCCTAAAATCAAGAGAAAACAGTAACAACGGAGCGGATGGTTAACCTTTATTAGATTTCTCTCCAAACTTTCAGAATCAGAATTTCTGGAAGGAGGTACGAAGCACAGAGTGGTACAGCATCAATAAAGATTTAACCAACAAGTGCGCCACATCCCAGCACAATTTTTCCCATATCTAGACCGCACAGAAAGATTTTGGAGTTCTTCCCAGCAGCATGGTTTGAACTCCGAACTTGTACGAGAAATATTCTAGATGCGTTTGCAGCAGCTATAGGACGCGAAAAAGAAGGTTTAGATCCTCGCAAATAATGCCAAGCCAGAGATCCCAGTCCCAAGGCCACCCCAGCAGCTGCAATCGTACCGAAAATAGAACTTCTGGATTTGAATTTTTGCCACTCGAGGTAAAAATCCCCGGCAAGATCCCATAATGCCGTAATCTTGTCTTCAGAAAACTCTCCCTTTAAGGTTAATGGCGGATCAAAAGGAGCCCTAGAGACCTCGGATTCCCAGCACTCATTAAGTGGGCCGACAAGTTGCTTCAAGGGCACATCATAGATTAATCCCTTATCAAATACTTCTGACCAGTAGCCTTTCAGGTAAGCTCTAACTGGTTCAGGTAATGTGTCAACCGCTCCTTGCTTCCCTTCAGTCACGCAATCCTCTAAACCAGATATAAAATTAACAACCTGAGCAGCTTTAGGGTAAGAGGAAAGATCTAGCAGCGGGGAAACAGCCGCCAATTCTGCCGGAATGTCTTTCAATGCTGGAAAACAAAGATAGTGAGTGTTGTTCCCAGTTCTAGCCAATAACGGTGGAGGATCTCCTCTTCGAGCCGACTCCAATGCCCATTCTGTTATTGCCGATTCTTTTACTACTGAGTCATTGTCCTCGATTGCGACCATAAGAAGGCAAGGCGCCTGCGCGTTGACTGTTGCCTGCAATGCTTGAGCCGTGATCGGGCTTAAAGCCCAAATTAACAGAAAGATTATCCAGAGGCGAGTTTTCCCATTTCCAAGACTCGTAGCGAATGAGGAATCAGCGTTCTTGAATCTAAAGCCACTATAATACATCATAATACTAACCTTCCATTAATCATTTTCTTCCTTTTCATCCCTATCACAATATCTTGTTATCATTGAAATTCTGTAAATGTAATAATACGAAGCTGTTTACGGGGATTTGGAGGATTACTCCAAACAGATTTCTGATACGGTTGCGCTGCCAGGCATGTTAAAATGGTTATGTTCGATGCGTTCAATTGTGTTTTATGGAACGACTTCCTGACGTACTGCCGGTATTTAGAGTCCGATCAACTATACTGATGCCTCGCGCCATGCTCCCCATCACGATGTCGGAACTCGATTATCTGGGGATTGCTTCGGAAATTTCAGAAAATAATTTGATTGCTGTCATTCAGCCACGACCACTCTTCATAAATGGCACACGGAACTTGGAATTAATCGAATCTTTCAAGACGGGCTGTGCCGGCAGAATTTCTGATATAAACGTCGTCGATGGGGAAGTTTCAATCATCATTCATGGTATCTGCAGATTTGAGACCATCTCTGAAATTCCCACCGATGGGACCGATGTGAAGCGAATCTCCGTTTCATATGACAAATATATGATTGATATCGAGGAAACGGATGAATTACAGGAGCCGGATAAGCATAGGCTCATAAGTGCTCTTAACACCTATTTTAAGACTATTGAGGTATCACCGAACTGGAAGGAAATAGAACGAGCTCCAGCTGATGCATTAATTTCTGCCCTAGCCATGGCCTGTCCGTTTCATCCGAGTGAG
>JAITFF010000068.1 GCA_031281515.1 Holosporales bacterium
ATAGATCTTCATTTTGTAAACTTTACCGATCGACGAGAAAAATAAGATCTCATCGTGAGTATTGGCGATGATAAGATCCTTAACGGTATCTTCATCCTTCACTCCCATTCCGCTCCTCCCTCGTCCACCGCGCTTCTGAGCCCTGTACGTGGATAACGGAACGCGCTTGACGTATCCCTCTAGGGTATACGTTACGACCATGTCCTCCTTCTGTATGAGATCTTCGTCCTCAAATATTTCGAAAGTTTGCTCGATCTTCGTTAATCTCGGGGTATTAAATTTTCTTTTAACTTCCTGGAGCTCATCTTTGATGATATCAATGATTTTTTGTTTTGATCCCAGAATTGAAAGCAAATCTTCAATCTGTGCGACAACGGCATCCAAATCACTCTTGATTTTGTCGCGCTCTAACCCGGTTAGCCTATGCAATCTCAGATCTAGGATGGCGTTAGTCTGTGCCTCAGATAACCTATAACGATCTGCATTTTCTTGCCTTCCATCGACGAGCTCCAGCATCGGTAAAATTTCCCGAGCATCGAAGACTTCGGCCATCAGCTTTTCTCGGGCTTCCTGTCTATCGATCGCCGATCGGATTAACTCGATAACTTTGTCAATGTTCGTGATAGCGAGGGCAAATCCCAATAAAACATGAGCCCTCTCCCTCGATTTTTTAAGGTTAAATTTGCTACGCCTTACGATGACTTCCTGTCTAAATTCAACGAAATTATCGATAATTTCCCGTAGAGAAAGCCTCAGTGGTCTATTTTTAACGAGGGCCAGCATGTTGTATCCGAAACTCGTCTGCATCGGAGTAAATTTAAAAAGTTGATTTAGAATAACCTCACCGATGGCATCTTTTTTTAGTTCTATAACAATCCTTACGCCATCTTTGTTCGATTCATCGCGAATATCGCTAATTCCTTCGACCGTTTTATCCTTTACCAACTCAGCGATTTTTTCTACTAATTTTGCCTTATTGATCTGATACGGTATCTCGTGAACGATGATTGATTCCCTTCCATTGGAACTCGTAATGCTCGTCTTCGAGCGAACGACGACCGATCCTCTGCCGGTATTGAAGGCTGATCTGATCCCAGAGCTCCCCATGACAATGCCCCCTGTTGGGAAATCGGGCCCCGGAATATAATTCTGCATTAGATCGTCGGTCGTGATATCCGGGTTGTCGATGATGGCGCAACATGCATCGATAACTTCCCCTAAATTATGAGTCGGGATATACGTCGCCATTCCGACAGCTATCCCCCCTGCCCCGTTAATTAACAGATTCGGAAATTTAGCTGGCAAAACGGTGGGTTCTTCGACGGTATTATCGTAGTTTGGCCTAAAATTGACGGTGTCATCATCTATATCGGCGACCAACTCATGAGCTATCTCGGACATCCTGGCCTCGGTATAACGAGCGGCCGCCGCCGAATCTCCGTCCATGGACCCGAAATTTCCTTGCCCATCGACCAGTGGGACCCGCAAACTGAAGTCCTGTGCCAATCGAACCATCGTCGCGTAAACCGCGGCATCTCCGTGCGGATGATATTTCCCGAGGACTTCACCGACTACTCGCATCGATTTCCTGTATGGCTTGTTATGGTGATTGCCGGTTTCATTCATGGCATACAGAATTCGCCTGTGAACTGGTTTTAATCCATCCCGGACGTCGGGAAGGGCACGAGATACGATGACGCTCATCGCGTAATCTAGATAAGATCTTTTCATTTCATCTTCAATCTGGATTACAGCGACCCCGTTTCTTTTTTCCATGAACTCTTCTCTTGAGGCACAAAAACAATGAATTAATCACGCGACCCGGATTATAGCAGAAAAATGCTCGAGATGGTGCGAAAGCTCTACTAGACACCTCATACAATTTTTCCGCCGCCACGATGAAGAGGTAGGCTCTTTACATCCAGCAACCATACTCCCACACCATGAACTCCGGCTTTATCTCAGATCACGTGAATTCATACCAACCTCACCACCCCACGTGATTGATTTCCACGGCAAATACGAACGTTTGAAGGTCGTTTAGCCCAACTACTAAAGACGGTTAGTGCCAATGATGAAGGTTGTTCATTTTTAGGCAAAAGCAAATATGTGGGGTGGTGAGCATACAAACTGTAAATCTGGACGTTTCGGAACATCGGTGATAAGATGTCAGTGTTCCGTGTGTATTTTTTTGTGGCCGGGAAATTTTGTGCCGGAGAAGAGGGATTAAGAAGGATGCAGGTCGTTTTATTGGAGAGGGTTTCAAAACTGGGATTTATAGGGGACGTCGTCAACGTTAAGACCGGGTACGCCAGGAATTTTCTGTTACCTCAAAAGAAAGCGTTAAGGGCAACACCGGCGAATCTCGAGTATTTTGCCTTGAAGAAGGCTGATATCGAGGCTACAAATCTCAAACTAAAGAAAGAGGCCGAGGTCGTCGCAGCAAAATTAAATGATGTATCGGTAATTCTTATTCGGCAGGCAAGTGAATCAGGATTCCTATTTGGATCCGTTCGAGCCGGGGATATTGCCGAAGAATTGGCCGGGCAGGGATTTGTCATCAACAAATCTCAGGTCAAAATCGATTCTCCGATAAAAACAATTGGTACTCACAGGATCGCCATAATCCTCCATCCCGAAGTGATCTCAGAGATATCGCTGAGGGTCATGACGGCTCAGGAGCAATCCGCTCCAATCGAGCAGGACTCCGATGAAAATGAGGACGGAGAGCTGGTAAATGAGCGGCATTCACCAGAAATATCTGGAGAGCTAGAGGATTAACCTAGCGGAGCCCACGCACGAAGAAAAGATAAACGTTAGCAAATAGGGAAAAGGACGCAGTAATCGCTGTCGTTGTTTGGTCAACTGAAGAATGATTCGTAGTCCTCAATAGTCTTGCAAAAGATAAATTCCTTGTGTGAAATTGGTATTCGAGCATTTGCTTCTCTGCGATGGAGGAGTAACTGCCAAGGCTTCCTGATGCCTAGAGATAATTCAACTGTTAAGCATTAAATTTTGAAAATTTCGCATAATTTTTCGGAAAAAACGCTTGATCTCTGCTGGTAGAATGAGTATACTCCGCGCCGAAGGGTTTCCGTTGGAGGGTGAGGTTGTGAACTGCAAGTTTTTGCTTTCTCTCGCTACCTTGATCGCGAGCTATCCGTTTATGTATCCCTAATCACGCTTGGCAAGCGATAGCGAGAATGCGGTTGCTGTTCTGTGTGTGAGTGGTGGCTGCAGAGAGCCCTCCTGTTTGTATGGAGGGTTTTTTTTATGACTAGCTTCGTCTATTATGCTCACAATTGAATTGTTTCCATTCCTTCTAGCCGTGGGGTATTCGTCGTGTTGCAGAGTATGAGGGTCTTCGGGGGGATCCCGCTTCTTGGAGAAGTGGTTATTAGTGGGTCCAAGAATTTGTCCTTGCCTGCCCTGGCGGCGTCCCTACTGACCGATAGTCCTGTAACCTTCCGGAACGTGCCTCGTCTGACAGATATCGACTCGATGCTAGAGTTGTTGGGTTATCTCGGAATGAACATATCAACCCGCGAGGATAGCTCAATTTCGGTGTGTACTCCGGACATAAAGGCGACTGAGGCTCCATATGACTTTGTCCGGAAGATGAGGGCGTCCATATTGGTATTGGGACCACTGGTTGCTCGCTGCCGAAAAGCGTCAGTGTCTCTGCCGGGAGGATGTGCCATAGGGGCACGTGGAGTAAACCTTCATCTCAATGCCCTCGAGCAAATGGGAGCAGAAATATCGATCGACAATGGTTACATAAAAGCTTCGGCTCCAAACGGCCTCGTCGGATGTGATATTCATTTTCCCATTTCTACCGTAACTGGAACTGAAAATATTCTCATGGCCGCTTCACTAGCTGGTGGGACGACTCGGATTATTAACGCCGCAATGGAACCTGAAGTAATCGCCCTCGCGGATCTACTCATCCTAATGGGGGCCAAAATTGATGGACACGGAAGCTCAATAATAACTATCGATGGATCCGATTCACTGCACGGAGCAGATTTTAGGATTATGCCGGATCGAATCGAGGCCGGAACATATGCAATCGCTGCGGCTGTAACTAACGGCAGCCTCATCCTAAAAAACTGCGTATACGACCATTTGTCCCAGTTTTTTGATGTATTGCATCTCGCTGGAGTTGACAGCAAAATAATTTCGAAAACTTCTGAGAATCTGGATAACATTGAAGTACACAGATCTGGAGGTGATAACAGAATAATTCCAGTCGATGTGCAAACTGCTCCATACCCAGGATTCGCGACAGATCTTCAGGCTCAGTTTATGACACTGATGACGATCTGCAACGGAACTTCCTCGATAACTGAGAATATTTTTGAGAACAGGTTTATGCATATCCCAGAATTATCGAGGCTAGGAGCCAACATTTCTATCCATGGAAAGACTGCGATCGTTACTGGAGTGAAGAAACTGATCGGAACTCAAGTAATGGCTACTGATTTAAGGGCCTCCGTTTCACTCGTTTTAGCCGGTCTTATGGCCGAAGGAGAAACGGTCGTGAACCGGTTATATCATATCGACAGAGGCTACGAGAATATTGATCAAAAACTATTGGCTTGTAATGCCAGAATCGAGCGATTCAGCGTATAGATATCAAAATCGAATTTCTTTATATACATACTGTGAATCGGCATTCATTACCAAGTTTGGCCATTCTATTAAACAAATAAACTCGCCCATTGCTTCGAATAATCCAAGATCACATATCTCTTCGGCATTTTTAATTCGATAGAGATCAACGTGCCAAACTGGTCCTTTTATCGTTTCATATATCTGTACGATATTGAAAGTCGGGCTCGTAATATTTTGATTTTTATCGATTAAAATGGAACTAATGAAAAATTGAGAGAACGTTGTCTTTCCCGTACCAACTTCTCCACTTAAAAAAAACGAAAACGGAGGACTGGTTCTTGCTGCCAACCCTTCAGCCATCTCTTTTAAGTTCTTTAAATTATACCTGTGCCTCAATCCGGCTATTTTCCTTTATCCAGGTATCTCTTCGAATATTTACCGAGACCTCCGAACGTCTCGCTGATGACTCCCAGGGTCTTTCCTTCCGTCTTCGTCTTCTCTTTAACGACAGAAATCGGCCTTTCATACGTGCTCTCTTTGACCGAACGCACAACACCATCGGCACTGAAAGTAACGATAATTGTCTTCTGATCGACAACCTTCGGATCCAAGAATCCGTTCTTTTCCATCTTCTTCGAGACGTAGTACCAGCTGTACTCCCCGTTCTTCCCCTGGACCGTAGATCTTATCGTAGGCGAACCAAATCCCTTGAATACCGATTCAGCCGTATCCTTACCTACGACTATCTTACTAAAATCTGCCAGTTGTAGAGTATACCCTCTATTAATCACGACCTTTTCGCAGGACGTCAACCCAAACAACACGATGCAAGAAAAAAGAAAGAGAATTTTCATTTATCAGATTCTGTATGCCCCACTGACTGATCCTCGGCAAAAACCTTGCGATCCACGAGCTCGATAACTGCCATCGGGGCCGCATCCCCATACCGAAATCCAGACTTCATGATACGGACGTATCCTCCAGGACGCTCTTTAAACCTCGGAGCTATTTCATCGAACAACTTCCTAACGACGTCGTTGCTCTGCAGTCTCGATAGCGCCAACCTCCTGGCATGCAGCGTATTCCTCCTGGCAAGCGTAATGAGTTTCTCGACGATTGGACGCAACTCCTTCGCCTTCGGAAGCGTCGTCTTAATTTGCTCATGTTGCAGCAATGAACACGACAGAGCCTTAAACATGGCCTTCCTATGCGAACTCGTTCGGTTCAGTCTTCGATTTGCAAATCCGTGTCTCATAACAGTTACGCTCCAAACAACTACCCGTACTGGTCATCTAGCTTTCTGGCTAGCTCGTCTATGTTCTCGGGTGGCCACCCATCGACGCTAGCACCGAATGACAACCCCATACCGGCCAACAACTCCTTAATCTCATTCAACGACTTTCGTCCAAAGTTGGGCGTTCTCAGCATATCACTTTCCGTCCTCTGGATCAAATCCCCTATGTAGAAAATATTCTCATTCTTCAGGCAATTCGCCGATCTGACGGAAAGCTCAAGCTCATCAACCTTCTTCAACAAATTTTTATTGAACGGTACCTCATCACTTTCTTCTCTCGGCTCATAAACTTGATGTTCATCAAAATTCACAAAACCAGAAAAATGATCCCTCAAAATCATACTCGCTTGACCGAATGCATCATCCGGGCGAATCGAACCGTCGGTCTTTATACGCAGCAGCAATTTGTCGTAATCAGTCCTCTGGCCAACCCTCGTCTGTTCAACCTTGAAATCGACGAGGCGCACTGGACTGAAAACTGAATCAATCGATATCAGACCGATGATGTTACTTTTGTCCTCGTGATGTACGGCCTGAACATACCCCTTACCGTTTTTAACGGTCAGTTCCATATTGAGAGAAGCCCCGGCCTCGAGCGAGCAAATTACGTGGTCCGGATCCATAACGTCAACGTCTGCCGAGCAGTTGATATTAGAAGCACGAACAATTTTCGGACCAGTAACAGATATGGTTACCTTTCTGACCTTGTCGGAATACAGCTTCAGCCTCAGGGATTTAA
>JAITFF010000031.1 GCA_031281515.1 Holosporales bacterium
GAACGATGAAGGATTCCAAAATATCTGGAATATCGTCATTTTCTGATGAATTCTGGATAATGAATTTTTCTGATCCAACATTTTTCCCGATTCTGAAGAAAGAAATCACGACGACTGATTTGTCGGTGCCTTTTGCCACGGCTATGAAATCTATCGCCCTCAATTCAGAAATCTGGATATATTGTTTCGATTGAATTTCACTAATCGCCTTAAGTCTATCTCGAATAGCTGCTGCCCTCTCGAAATTGAGGGTTCCGGAGGCTTCACGCATCTCTGAAATCAACATTTTCCTTGCAACTTCATCCCTACCACGCAATAAATTTTCAGCGCACTCTACGCTCTTGGCGTATTCTTCTCGTGATATCTTCCCGAGGCACGGGGCCGAGCACCTCTTGATGAAATATTGTAAGCACGGCCTATCTCTTCTGGTAAAATGATTTTCCGTACAATTTCGGATTAGAAAGGCCTTCTGAATAACTTTCAATGTCTCATCGAGGGAATTTATCGCCGGATAGGGTCCATAAAAATTCTCTCCCTTGGCCTTGAGGGTACGAAATTTAAAAACCCTTGGAAAATCGCTTGATCGATCAATAACAATATACGGGAAAGTTTTATCATCTTTCAAAAGAATATTGTAAAACGGCTTCAGTTGTTTGATCAGATTACTCTCTAAAAGCAGGGCCTCCAATTCCGTCGTTACAACGATGACCTCGATATCTCGAACCTTGGAGAGCATCATCCTAATACGGTTCGATAAACTCGTTGATCTGGAATAAGAAAGCAATCTATTTTTCAGATGTTTAGCCTTGCCGACATATAAGACCTTTCCATCTTCGTCGAGCATCTTATAGATTCCGGGATTCATACCGGCCTTACAGGCCGCCTTCCTCAGTAAATCATTTACCAACTGTACCAATACCGGCAGAAGCAGCGGCGATAGCCTCCTGCAAGCACTCCGACATCGTCGGATGTGGAAAAACGACGGCCAGCAGTTCCCGATCGGTAAGCTCTCCGGCGATAGCCACGGAAAATGCCGAAATAAGCTCCGTTACCTCGTACCCGACCATATGAGCCCCAAGGAGTTCGCCAGTCTGGTTATCGAATATAACCTTGACGAACCCATCTGTTTCGCCGAGAGTTACCGCCTTACCATTCCCCTTAAAATATGACTTGCCGATTCGAACATCTCTACCCTTTGCCTCCGCCTCGGTCATGCCAATCGAAGCAACTTGCGGAATAGAATACGTACAGCTTGGAATTTTTTTCGAATCTATAGGGGGCATGGTAGAAAGGCCAGCAATCCGCTCTGCACAAATAATTCCTTCTCGGGTAGCCTTATGCGCTATCCATGGAGGATCCGTAACATCTCCGATGGCATATATTCCTTTCTGGCTAGTCTCCTGACCATCAAACACAGTGATCGTTCCGTTTCGCGTAAGCGTAACACCAGCCTTGTCGAGGTTAAGCTCTGATATGTTGGGGCTTACTCCAACCGCTATGATTGCTACATCGAAAGCCCGCGTCCTACAGGTTCCATCCGGCCCGATGAGATCAACCGTAACCTCTCCGACTTTTGTTGACCTGAAGTTCTGAGACTTAGTCCCCAGGAGAACGGAGATTCCAGAACTTACGAAAGCCTTTCTGGCAAAATCCGAAATTTCCGAATCCTCTCCCGCTAAAATTCTATTCTGAATTTCGGCGATCGTAACATCCGATCCAACCGCATTATAGAACGTTGCGATTTCGACTCCGATTACTCCGGAGCCAACAACTAGAATTTTTTTCGGAATAATCTTGGGCCTGATGGCCTCCCGAGAGGCCCAAACCAATCCCCTCATGATGAGAGATTCATCGATCTCGGGCAGCATCCTTGGTTTTGCTCCGGTCGCGATAATGATGTTTGTAGCCGTAATCTTAGAAAGCTCTCTCCCATTTTTGATGGAGAGAGTGTTCTTATCCAGAAAGCTGGCGTACCCACGAATTACGGTAACACCTAGATCTGTGAGCATATTCGCTACTCCAGAGTGGAGTCCTGAAATTACATCCTCAGCCCGTTCGACTAGCCTACGCAAATTGAACGACTTTACCGAGGCATCAATTCCGAACTCTGAGCTCCGATCTACGAGCTTCTTTACCTTAGCCGTCTGGAGAAGAGTTTTCGTCGGGATACAGCCACAATTCAGACAGGTTCCACCGAGTTTCTCAGCTTCGATAATGGCCGTCCGCAACCCCAACTGAGAAGCCCGAATGGCCGCGGCATACCCTCCGGGTCCGCTCCCGATTATGGCAACATCAAAATCATTTGTCATTCTTCATCTTCTTCGTCATCTTCCTCTTCTTCTTCTTCTTCATCATAATAGTCGCCCTCATCATCTACGTCATCATAATCATCGATATCGTCCTCTGCTTCTGGCTCGAAGGCAACTTCCTTCACATTCTGATTGAACCTGTCATCGACATGACGCTTCTGGTAATCAGACCCCGGAGCTCCATTCCAATCGAACACACTTATGGTGCCGTGTGGTGAAAATGTTGAAATGGCATGTTTGTATATGAGTTGGGTATACCCCTCCCTCCTTACGACTACCGATCCATGATCAAAACACGAAATCGTCCCGGTAATTTTGACTCCGTTCAAAAGAAAAATCGTGACCGGAATTTTATTCTTACGCATGTAGTTAAGAAAAGCGTCTTGCACATTTATTATTTTTTCAGACATTTTAGTACTGCGTCCGCGCATCAGAATACGATGGTGCAAAGTATGATAGAAAAATACAAAATTTGCAAACCCAAAATACGAAACTCCAACTTCTCAGTAAATTTAAAGAAGTTTTATCCCGTGTTTGCAGGTGTTCCGTGAGGAGCATCTTTGGGCTCGACATCCTTCCTTTTAATATTCAAAAACATTAGCAGAGGAGATGCAACAAAAATCGAAGAAAACGTTCCAACGATGAGTCCTACCATGATCGGTAGAGCAAAAGATGCGATAACTTTTCCGCCGAACAGATAAAGCGCCAGAACCGCTAGAAGAGTTGTTGTCGCTGTCAACGCCGTCCTAGAGAGGGTTTCATTCAGACTGAGATTGATCAGTTCGTTCAGAGCCATTTTTTTATACCGTCCCAAATTCTCTCGAATCCTATCGAATATAACGACCGTATCATTAATTGAATAACTTGCCGTAAGGAGGATAGCCGTTATAGACGTTTCACTGAATTCCAACGGAAAAATCGAAAACATCCCAAAAATCAGGGCGCAATCGTGAAAAAGGGCCGCTATAGCACAAACACCGAATTGCCACTCGAACCGGATAGCTATGTAGAGGAGCATTGCGATTAGCGCGAAAGAAACTGCCTTGATGGCGTTTGAAACCAGTTCCTCTCCAACCTTCGGTCCGACCGTCTCGATCCTCTTATAAACAACCCCTTCTCCCAGCGTGTTTCGGACTTTTTTTATGGCGCTTTCCTGGCCTTCGCCATCCTCTGACCTCTCGAGCTTTATCATGAGATCCTTTTCGGTTCCAAATTCCTGAATTGCAACCTCTCCCAATTCACATTCATTTAATTTGTTCCGCAGATCTGTAATATCAGGAGCTGATGGCATCCTGACCTCGAAAATATATCCTCCCTTAAAATCGATACCATAGTTCAATCCCTTAAATATCATGAAAGAAAAACACACAGCGATCATGACGACCGCTAAGCTTAATATAATTTTACTCTTACCGATGATGTCAAACTTACTTCCGTACGGTATTAAATGAAGACG
>JAITFF010000055.1 GCA_031281515.1 Holosporales bacterium
ATTAGCAATCTCATCATCGGACGTTAATATCGCCCCGCCATCACCGCATGAAATGTTTTTGATTGCATCGAAACTGAAGCACAACACAGAATTCCTAGAGGCAATCTTTTCATTTCCGAATGAGTGGGCCGCATCTTCTACTATCTTAAGTCCATAGTCCTCGGCCAATTGATGAAGGCGATAAATCTTTTCATCACAGCCAGCGAACAAAACCGGAACGATTGCTTTGGTACTACGGGTTACCCTAGATCTGGCGTCATCGATATCGATGAACCCATCGTCGAGATCGATGTCGCATGGAATAGGTCGAGCCCCTGTAGCACTGATTGCCTGAAATGTCGCGACGAAAGTAAAAGTCGGTACTAAGACATCATCCCCACTCCCGATTCCGCTAGCCTGAAGGGCGAGGTGGAGAGCCGCCGTACAAGAACTTACACACGAGACGTTGGCATCTTTCCTACCGAAAAACGAGAGCAACTCATCCTCAAACTGCTTAACCTCGGATCCCATGCTAACTTTCTGAGCAAGCAAGACCCTAGAAACAGCTTCTATTTCCGCATCTCCGAACCACGATGATGATAACCTAATCGTCGACATACATCGGCCTGAGAAGAATAAAACATGGAGCGAATACGTAGTCAGTGTATACTACTTTCTGTACCAAGAAGTAGAATTTTTTTCGAATTTCGTTGGCAGAATGGAAAGAGTAATTTCCCCGGAATTATTAAATAACGAGTCGTTCTCCGAAAAGTCTCTTAGACCTAGATCTCTGGAATCTTTCACCGGGCAGAGAGAAATCTGCCGAAATCTACGGATTTTTATCGATGCAGCTAGAACTCGGAATGAATCCCTGGATCATGTCTTGCTGTCCGGCCCTCCCGGCCTCGGAAAGACGACGATGGCACAGATAGTGGCATACGAAATGGAGGCATCACTGAAGGTAACGTCTGGACCAGTCCTAACGAAGCCCGGAGATTTAGCGGCTATTTTGACGAATATGTCTGAAAAAGACGTCTTATTCATCGACGAGATTCACAGGATGACTCCGGCCGTTGAAGAGATGCTATATCCAGCCATGGAGGATTTTAAGATCGATATAGTGATTGGAGAGGGACAGACAGCCCGGACGTTACGGATCGATATTCCTCCGTTTACGATAATCGCCGCCACGACGCGGCTTGGGCTCCTCTCGCAGCCTCTTCGAGAAAGATTTGGAATTCCACTGAGATTTGAGTTCTATACCGAGGATGAGTTGTCGTCAATCATCGCACGAAATGCATCATTACTCGGGATTGGTATAGACGAGAAGGCAGCGATTGAAATAGCAGTAAGATCTCGAGGAACTCCTAGGATCGCCTTCAGACTCCTGCGAAGAATTCGAGATTTTGCGAGTGTTGAAGGAGTAAATTCCATCTCTCATGGACTGGCAACGGATTCTCTCGATAAGCTCAAGGTCGATCCAAATGGCCTCGATGCAGAGGACAAGAAATATCTCGAAGTGGTAAGGGATTTGTTCGGAGGTGGGCCTGTTGGATTGGAAACTATCGCGGCCGCTCTATGCGAATCGAAGAATACAATCGAAGAGGTCGTGGAACCTTACCTCATTCAAAGAGGGTTTATACAGAAAACCCCAAGGGGACGAATTCTGACAGACAAGGCCATTAAATATCAACAAAATTGACAAGCGATCAGATTGGCAGGAATCGTCCATCGTATGAATATCAGTTATTCTTACTGTGGAAAGCCATGAAAGAAGTCTGTTGTAATTCTAGATCTCGATAGATGAAGTTTTTGCCAGGATCCAGCTAGTTGCGCCGTATTTTCTTTCAAATGTCCAATTATGTAAGACATCACGAAAAATCTTATTCGGGTTATCCATGAGGGCGCCATCGGAATTAATTATTGCATTCATCTGAGATACATTAAACGAAATGAGCAACTTCGCCTTGGTCATTAAAATCTGAACCCTATCTAAAGTCGTTTTGTTGTGTTTAATTACTATTTCCTGTCTCAGATCTTTTTCCTCTCGCCTCCTAATTTGCTCTGAAAATCCTCGGTACAATGTCGTCGTCAGCATCGCTTTTAGAGCGTTACGATCGGCATCGACGAAGGCAGCGAAAATTGTATCGAACAACCCATCCGCTTGACTCAAAAATTCAGAAAGTACAAAATTCGGGAATTTCTGCTGCAGATGATCCAAGCCTTTTGGCCCGTTCTGTTCGGGAAATTCCCGAAGTGACGGATCCGGGATAGCAATACTAGCCACATCTCCGCTGGTTTCGATAATCTGATGTCGCTGAGGTTTCGTTATTCCCTTGGTGTGGCCAAGTTTATAAAACAATATAACTAAAAATAAGACGGACAAGGCGGCGGCTAAAATGGTAATTACAAACATAAACTCCCTTCAAAAACGGCAGCATGAATCTGGCTATAAGCCGGGTTCTGTCCGAAGAAACATTCTTCTGATTGATCATTCATCTAGGCGCACCGTTACCGGTGAACTCGAGCGACCTACCCAGGTGACGATGAGCGCGGGCCCCTCACGAACTGGGATAAATCCCCGTTCTGGTCACCTCTATTTGGTCTTTCTTCAGGTGGGGTTTGCATTGCCACGACCGTTACCGGACGAGCGGTGCGCTCTTACCGACGCCATTTCACCCTTACCTCAATCCGAATAACTCCGAAATAAGGCGGTATCTTTTCTGTTGCACTTTCCCTATCAGAGATCTTTCAACCCCTGACGCCGGACGTTATCCGGCACCCTGCCCGCATGAAGCCCGGACTTTCCTCTGAGAAATAAAGAATTTCTCAGCGATCAATCACCAGATCCACACTTACCCTAATTATATCATACTTCTCAAAATCATGGAGATTAGTCTTAGATGAATAGGCAGAGCCTAAACACGAGGTATTTTCCCCATGCGTCCCGCCATATAAGGTTTGGAAAGTCAATCAAATTTTTTGTATTTTCTAAGTTGCAGAGTATGACTCTTTTAGATTAAATTAAAGTGGTAGTAATTGTGGTATTGCAGAACGATATAACAAAAATCAATTAATTTTTTCATTAATGTAATGATTGTATACCGGAACCAGGCTTAGCCTTCTTAGGCTACATACATGAGGTTAATTAAAAAACTTCTTGCCCTCTGCAAAGCTCAACGGTTTGCAATATTTTCTTATACGAGACTCAGGTTTACGTAGTCCAGGAACCCTTGCAGGACAAAGCAGGCCGCGATTTTATCGATGTTTCGTCGCCTTCTGGCACCGGTTGCCCCGTCCTCCGAGAGTATCCGTTGAGCGGCCTTCGTGCTGAGCCTCTCGTCCCAAAACTTGATCTGAATTTCGACTCCTCGTTTGGCGGCAAGCTCTCTCAGTTTATTCGCAAAAACTTCCACCTTTTTCGCTTGTTGACCTCCCGTTTCACCTCCCAAAGAAACTGGAAATCCGATGACAGCTACAGCGACCTCGTACTCCTCAATCACCTGGAACAAACGGCCGAACGCTCCGTGTGTCTCCAGGACTTCCAGTGGGGAGGCGATATTCCATCCAATATCGGATACGGCGACTCCGATCCGCCTATCGCCGTAATCAAGGCAGAGTACCCGCTTTTTGCCGATTATACTTCGATATTTGATCATGCCCAAAGAATGACGAATGCCGCAACGTATGGTGGCTCATCGCTCGTCGAGGCTTCAATCTTGAAGCGAACTGATTTTGCCAGAGTTCTTAAGAGTGCCTGACCGGATAACTCGATGACCGGCTTCCCGAGATCATTGTGAAAAATTTCTATATCGTGCCATCTAATACCATTCACTTCTGATATCGCCTTGATGACAGCTTCCTTTATCGAGAACATCTTAGCCAAAGACTCGATGAACTTCTCTCGCCTTCGGCAGAACTGAAGCTCGGCGTCCGTGAATATCCTCCTCTCAAACTGAGAACCAAACTTCACGACCAAGCGCTCGATCCTCCTCATATCCAGGATGTCTATTCCAGCGCCGAGTATCATAAATCAAAAAATTGACTTATTTCGATATGAACGGCATCAGCGCCAAAATCCTGGCCCTTTTGATCGCCTGAGAGATTTCTCTCTGTCTTTTCACGGATTGAGAATTCACTCGGCACGGGATAATCTTTCCACGCTCCGACACGAATCGCGACAGATACCTCACGTCTTTGTAATCGATCGGGCGGGTCGCCTTGTTCTCTTGCGCCTCTTCCGCTTGTACCTTTACTTCGTCACTCATTTTTCTTCGCAGCTCCTCATCTTTTGCTCTAGCCTTCCCTTAAATTGCGCCTCATCAAGGCCGATGGACTGTTGTCCAGTTTATCCGTATTGACGATAAGGAATCGTATTATATCCTCATTCAATCTTAATTTCCTTTCGAGCTCATTGATTCCGGTGGGATCAAGCGCTATGTTCAGGAGGACGTAATGCCCACGCCGATTTTTCTTGATCGGGTACGCCAAATACCTCAACCCGCAAAATTCAGTCTTCGTGACTTCACCACCCTGCTCCTTGATGACAGCAATAATCCCCTGAGCCACGGACTCAACGTGACTCGACGAAGCATCCTGCTTCACGATAAAAACGGTTTCGTAAAATCTCATTTCAAAAAAAACTCCTTTCGGTTAGTTACTGATCAGATCAGCAACCAGCCCACTGCCCGAAGAAAATTGGGAGTGAGCAAGGCCAACCATGGGATTGTATCACAGCTATCCCGCCGCCTCCAACCGTTGTTTTTTTTAACGAAGCATCGCCTCAAGAATTGCCATATCTTCCGGTAATTCCGCCGTGAACTCTAGATCATCATTCGTAATCGGGTGTTTAAATGATAATTTGGCAGAATGTAGCGCCTGTCGCGGGAAGCAGGATACCTGTGCCGGGTAAATGGAGGTACCTACCTTCTTCAGCCCATACGTCGCATCACCGATGATCGGCGTCCCGAGATGCTGCATATGAACTCGAATTTGGTGCGTCCTGCCCGTAAGTAATTCGCAATTTACTTTGGCAATGGATTTTGTACTGGTAAGGTAGATAGACCTTTCTGTGGAATAAAGCGTAATCGCGAATTTACCGGATTCACTGCAGGTCGTATACTGCTGCCTCAATTTCGGGTGCCTCTTAATGAAGGTCTCAATGCGTCCGGTCTTGGGAGCCGGGGTCCCGAAGACGAAACATATATATCTGCGATGAATTAATCTCCCCTTCCCCTCGGCAAATAATCTTGAAAATTCGAAATGCGCCCTCTCCGTTTTAGCGACTAACATTAATCCAGAAGTATCTTTATCTAATCGATGAACGATCCCCGGTCTCGTTTTTTCTCCGGCCATCGGTAACCTATTGCCCATCTTATTTATGATTGCATTAACGAGGGTTCCGGATCTATGTCCAGGAGCGGGATGACACACCATCCCGGCCTCCTTATTAATCACGATAATATGATCATCCTCAAAAATAGTGTCGATCGGAATATTTTCCGGCTCGATAGAATATTCCGGTAAAATCGGCGCAATTTCAATCTCGATTAGACAGGGCGTCGAGATTTTCATGGATGGATTATCAGCAACTTCCCCGTTCAATCGAACCGATCCCTGCCTGAGATATTTCTGAAACTGAGTCCTCGATAACCTTCCTGATGCCATCACGGCCGCTAAATCAAGCCTCATGCCATCGTATTTTTTTTCACGAATAGGAATACTTATCTTCATCGGGAGTCAACCAAATTTTTTGTGTTTTTTAAGTTGCAGAATATGAGCATAATTCCTCCAGGGTTATACACAATATTTCTGCTCATCCACAACAACAATTACGACGGAACTTGATCTGACATGCAGTGGTGTCTGGGAAATCTGGTTCCCGTACAGATTTAATCCCCAATTCCTTATTTCGTATTGCCTTTGTCGGGTGAGTCTGGCACACTGGGCACGTTTCTCTGATCGAGCTACATTGCCATTCCTGCTTTGTTCTGGCGCTATATCCCAAACATACTTTGCATTATTAGAATTTTATGTGCTCCATCCCTGTTTCTCAGTATTCTTTCCGAATCGTCGCTGTCACTTCCGATCATCTTCCTCGCCGCGCTGACTGATTTTCTAGATGGTTATACTGCTCGAAAATTTAAGGTTGAATCGAAGGTTGGGGCTATATTGGATCCACTGGCTGATAAGATTTTTTGTAATACGGCTCTGTGGAGCATTTATCTCCTCGAACATCGTTCGGTGTCGTTATTCCTCGTTGCCATTCTTTTATCGGCAAGGGATTTAGCCCTGCTTTGCGGGGGCCTGCTGATCGTCTCCAAACAATTCAAGAATAAGGATCTGAAGCCAATATTTATGAGCAAAATTTGTACGGCCATGGTCTTTACGCTTTGCGGACTCGCCGTTATGGATATCGAGACAAAAGATCTCATTTTAGAAATTCTAAGCTTTCTATGCCTGTTCGGCATTATCACATCGTTCTATCTGTACGTGATAAGGTTTACTAAAAAGTCAGATACCACCTTCCAATAACTTCACAGCGATTTGAACGGCATTAAGTGCGGCTCCTTTCCTCAGGTTGTCTGAAACACACCAGAAACTGAGAGCATTCCGGAATGATGGATGTCCTCTTATTCGACTAATGAAGACTTCGTCGAACCCGGCCGTATCAACAGGGGTTGCATAGTCTCGTCCGTTATCATCGATAACCTTTACGCCATGAAAGGCGTGGAATACTCCATTGGCTTTATCTAGATCAACCGTGTCCTCAAACTTGGCAAAAACGGAGACGGAGTGCCCAATCAAAACCGGGACTCGAACGCATGTTGCTGTTATATCAATACTTGGTAGATCCAAAATTTTCTTCGTTTCATTCATCATCTTGAGTTCCTCTTTGGAATACAAAGAATCGGTCATAGCATCGATTTGAGGTATGACATTAAATGCAATCTGTCTCTTAAAGTGGTTTGGAATAGCCGGCCTATTCGCCAGGACCTCCTTGGATTGCACCAGTAACTCCTCGACTCCATTCTGCCCTGCCCCCGACACGGATTGATACGTTGAAACTACGATTTCCTTGACGGTAAAAACATCGTGGAGAGGCTTTATGGCCATTAGCATCTGGATCGTCGAGCAATTCGGATTTGAGATGAGCCT
>JAITFF010000077.1 GCA_031281515.1 Holosporales bacterium
GATGCTGCTTCAGTATTTTGCTCGTATTTAGGCTTAGAAATACGAGTCGCCAAAAGTGACAGGAAAAGGGCGATGAGGGCGAAGGAATAGGTCGTCATCCTCCACCCGAAGTGGGAAACGAGATAAGCCGTTAGAACGCTTCCACAAATACCTCCCAAACACCCAACTGACATGGATATTCCGACGAATAACGGATATCTTCTTGGATGGATCAGCTCACTGATTACCTTTGTGCACCCTATAAATCCGGAGGCAGACCCCAGACCAAGAACCAATCTCCCCAGTTCTAGATGCATCGGAACCTTCGATAATCCGAATATAAAGATTCCGATACTACAAATCAATGCACTAACTGTTAAAATAAGTCGACTCCCAAATTTATCCAATAGAATTCCACTTGGTATTTGCATTAGACAATACGTAATGTACAGAGAAGAAATGACGACTCCAAACGTGGATGCCGTCATACCAAATTCCAGCATGAGTTCGCCGGATATGGCGCTCGGTTCAACCCTCGAGACATAACAGAGTAGATAAAACATCCACCCAGTTGCAATGGATAAAACTGTCATTGATTTATCTTTCAATTGAATCATAAAGCAGCAGCATTTCGGCCCAATAAACTCGATTGTACATTAATCGTGCGCCAGAAATGCACTTCTTTTCTGTAATTTTGGTATATAATCGCCCGCTGTGGGCCAATTCATTTTCGTGGTATCACGGACCGGAAAATCGTATGAGAGTAACCGTACTGAAAGGAGGATGGTCGCCCGAAAGGGAGGTTTCTCTCAAATCGGCTGCATTCGTAGCTGGAGAGTTGAGGAAATTGGGGCATGAAGTATATGAATTGGATATCTTCGTAAAAAACCTTCGCTATTTGACTGATCAATTATACGATTCGGACCCGGATTTCATTTTTAATGCCTTACATGGATGCGGCGGGGAAGATGGAGTTATCCAAGGAGTCCTCGAGGTATTTGGTGTTCCGTATAACACAACCGGTATCTTGGGGTCGGCCATTGCCTTCCACAAGTCTGTTTGCAAGAAAATTGTAGAATCTCGCGGAGTCGCGGTAATCTCTGGGTACGATATTCAGGCCGAAGAAATAGGGGGTATCAATAATCCTGATGGAATACAAATGGATTATCCGTTCGTAGTGAAGCCAGCCGAAAATGGATCAAGCATCGGTGTTTTCCTAATTTCAAATCCTAGAGATTTAGCGAAACTGAAGGATTTAAAGTGGTCTTTCGGACCAGATGTTATTGTAGAACGTTATATAGATGGAAGAGAATTTTCTGTCCTCGTTATCGATGGAAAAGTAATCGGAGCCGTCGAAATTATCCCCAAAAATCAATTTTACGATTATCGTAGTAAATACGATAAAGATGGATCGGTTCATCTTTGCGATTTCGAATTAGAGGAAAAATTGATGGCAGAAATGTACGAAATGGCTGCAAAGTCGTTTGATGCCTGCCACTGCAGAGGGATAGCGAGGGCAGATTTTAAGTGCGATGGCATGAACATTTACTTTTTGGAGCTTAATACTCAGCCTGGTATGACCGAAGTATCCCTCGTGCCGGATATTGCAAAGTTCAATCATGTCGAAATGAAATCGATACTAGTCAACAATATGTTAAAATTACCAATTGATAAGTAAGTTTAATTTATTGGACTTGCATCTTTTAAATCTGTTAACCAATGTTTAACGGAGTTGATTTATTATTGTTATTAATGAATGATATTATGATTGCGTGATATTATGAGAAATTGTTGTTTAGAGCTTTCTGCCTGCGGAGAGAAGGCATTTAGGGTGTTTTTGGATATCATTAAGCAAGAGCTAGACGGCTTTGGGATTGCCGATATTAGTAGCACTCAGGCATTTATACTAATGAACGTTGGCAATAACGTCATCACGATGGGAGAAGTATTGTCGAGGGGATACTATGTTGGATCTAATGCATCCTATAATCTGAAAAAGATGATTGCTAACGGATATATGAAGCAGAGTCCATCGGATTATGACAAAAGAGCCTCTTACTTAAGCCTCACGGATAAGGGGCTAGATTTATGTAATAAGCTGGAAAAATCCGTTAATAAACACATGAGTCGATTCGAGTCTACGGCGGCCGGCAAGCTGGAGCTAGAGCGCGGGATAAAGTTTATGAAAAAGATCGAAAGTTATTGGCAAGATATTCTGATGAGAAGGGTTTAATCCACATAATGTCGCATTGGCCGTTCATATGCCGGTCGAACCGAATCCACCACTTCCTCTGCCAGATTCGGAAAGTCCTACCTCCTCGATCCATTTGGCAGATTGAAACGGAACAATGATCATTTGGGCAATACGCATTCCATTTTCAACTACGAACGGAATCGAAGAATGATTGATCAGGATGCACCTGATTTCACCGCGGTAATCGGGATCGATGATACCCGGAGAATTTAGAACTACTACTCCGTATTTTAGGGCCATCCCTGACCTTGAGCATATCATCCCGAAAAATCCGCTCGGAATCTCTACCCCAATACCAGTATCTATGATCGCTATTTCAGCTGGAGCGATGGTTTTTTCTTGCTTTAGACACGCCCTTAGGTCGCAGCCGGCACTGCCTTCCGTAGCGTATACTGGTGCCACAGCGTGATCCTTATATTTAACGAATTTAATATCCATCGCAAATCCTTTTGATGGTTTCGAAAATTTCTGCATCCTTCGACAATTCGACATAATTCTGAACATAAAACCTCGCGAGATCGAAGGCATGAATACTATCGCCAAGATGCTGTCCTATAATCTCCTTCGCTTTTGCCAGCAGATGTAGCTTGGTTGATATGATCAGCATAAACCAGGCCCTTTCGATGTTCGTTTCTGCTAGCGGCTGAACAATCTTCTGCGCCACTTCGAATAAGTCCTTCCGATTCACTTTAAGGAGGAAATTAGCAAAAACTCTATTCGGATTTAAGGCAAAGATCTGTCCGATAATATCAATTATTTGCTTATCAGTATGATCATCGTGCCCACGCTCGATAATAAAATCCAGGAAAGTTGTGGCAACTCGGTGATTCGCAGGATATTCATGGAACACTTTTTCTATGATTTTACACTTGGTTTCATCGTTATGCTCAAGGTGAAATTCCAACAACGCGATAGAGGTATGGTATTTCTCTATAAAAGACGAGGAAAGGCTGTATTTAAATTTCCTGGGTTCAAAATGAAATTTAATATTATTCTCTTTCGATATCATTGCGACTTCTAATATTTCATCTTGGATAACAGCTGCGTACCGTGCATATTTATTTAAAGCCTTCTCCACCAATTCGATACTTTTAATGATATCCCTCTGATGTAATAATTTTTGAATATGTCGTTTGATTATGTGAATATTCACAATCTGTACGGCTGTTTCATCCGTTACTTCAAGTTTATTATTTCCGCGCAATAAAATTAAGGCCGTTTTAATAATCTGCAGGCGGGGTGGAAGCGTCGTCCTCATCGTCATGGACAAAAATTCGTGATCATCCGCCAAGATCAGGGTAGCAATCGAGTTAGCGATTTCCTCATCAGTTTTATTTCCGGAAGTCCAAGAGAAACACCTCAACAACAATTTATATATCGCCCTCAAAATAATCCAAAAAAAGATTAGAACTAATAGAGCAGTAATGAGGGCATAATTTTGAATCTGAAACCCGTACCCGGGAAGACTAATTTCGATCTGCCCAATCGACGGGGCAATAGTCTGCAGCAAAACACTGGATACTATAACCACGCCGAACAGAAAAGCCTTTCGCCAAAATCCCATGGACTGAACTAGTGAGGTAGAAAGCCAAAATTATTTCTCAGATTCTACAACAAATCTAAGCAAATTGTAAAAACACACATTTGCTCGCCATTTTTGAAATGTATATGCTAAATTTTGGAATCGTTACCTTTTTTTGAAAGCAGAAATTGAATGAAATTATCACTGTGGCCATTGTTAATTGGATACATCGTAGGTTCATTCCCAACCGGCTTCATTTTGACGAAGCTATGTAATGGGATCGATATCAGGACTTGCGGCTCAGGAAGCACGGGGGCAACCAACGTCCTCCGATCAGGGGGAAAAAAGGTGGCCTTATTAACCCTCCTCCTCGATGCTTGTAAGGGAATTGTCGTCGCAGGCGGCATGAGAATTTTCTGCGACCCATTTGACACGTTTGCTTCATCTTTTTTTTGCATCCTCGGGCACATATTCCCGATTTGGCTAAAATTTAAGGGCGGCAAGGGAGTTTCTACTTCTGCCGGTGTTTTTCTGGTATTTTCCCCATTAATAACTCTGTTATCCCTATTTTTTTGGGCCATAACAGCAAGATTCACGAAGATATCATCCATCGCGTCTTT
>JAITFF010000024.1 GCA_031281515.1 Holosporales bacterium
ATTTCGATCATGCACCAGCCATACCCCCTCTTAGTATTTTCCGTCGCTCCGCAGCAGAATACGTTGTAAAGTGGATCCCTATTTTGAAAGTAGTCTGGTGTTACCAGCGTAGAGTCACCCTAAGAAACCTTCAGTTGGATTTGCCGCTCTCAATAATCTTACAAAAAACAACGTTCTTATGTGAAACTGAGGTTAACTTTAGAGATGAAATTATGGAATAGATCTGCTGCGAAAGGTTTGTAATGCCAATATTCGGAGATTTTGCTCTCAGCTAACCCCCCTCTCAAAATTTCTTCCCATTTTAAGCCTCGTACAGCGCGATTTAGGGGTGTCCGAATACTAAACCACAAAATGTGGAAGCGAGGTTGAAGGAACTTTTGCATGTATGAGCAAGATAAATTATACTGCCGGCTATCATAAAAGAATTACGAAAGCCTGAGGCGTGACTGATGAGGAGATTATTCGCTAGAAAAATTACGTATTTTGGTGCGATAATGTTAAGTATTTGCGCCTTTTGGACCATTAAAAATTGCATCAAGGACCCGAGCCTAATTTGGGTAGTTGATCCAGAGGATGATGTCGTCCTGAAAGAAATAATTAATTCAGATGTTATTCAACGTTTAAAAAAAATAGATCAATCTGGTCCTCCACGGTATTTTGGTCCCAAACTTCCGGCCTTTTCGCGATACGACCATTCACTCGGAGTGTTAGCTATCCTTCAGAAGGCTGGAGCTTCAAAGTTCGAGCAGATTAGTGGTCTCCTACACGACTCTTCTCACACGGTCTTCTCTCACCTCGGAGACTACCTGTTCGCGAAAAAAAAGATCACAAAATATACTGAAAAGAGTTATCAGGATTCCACCCATCTTACCTATCTCCAAACCAAAGCCGGATCTCTCCTGAAAAAACTGAACATAAAGGTTGAGGACATTGATCCGAACAATGAAAAATTTACAATGCTGGAGCAGTCGCTGCCGGATATGTGTGCCGATCGTATTCAATACAACATACATACGGGACTTTTGTTCGGGATCATCTCTCATAGGGAGGCGCGTGATGTGGTTGCCGATTTACAGTTCAATGACGGGAAATGGTTCTTCACAAACCCTGTTCTCGCCAAGAAGTTTGCTACCCTATCTGTACGGTTTACACAGGAATTTTGGGGAGCGAAATGGAATGTAATGATGAATATTCATATGAAAAATGCCGTCAAAAGAGCCATAAAACTGGGCTTGATCACGGGAAAAGATATTTTTTCTACGGACGATATAGTTTTGGATAAATTAAGTAGTAGTGACGACGAAATTATTAAGCTTAACCTACGACGTTGCGATAAGCACGAAGAAGAAGTCGATGATCCATCGTTCGTAACGGAACAGTTCTACCCAAAATTTCGGGGAATTGACCCGTTGGTGCAGACCGAAAGTGGATTAGTTAGGCTGACAGAAATCGACGCGGATTTTAAGGCATATTATGAGAGGGTGAAAGGATGGTGCGCCAAGGGGTATTCCTTACGGGTGGATCCAAACTCCTAAGCGTCCGTGGTTAAGCAAGAATCATCGGAGTATGCCGTCTGATACAAAAATCATTTCTCAGTGGTCATTACTACTCTTCGGGTTGCAACATACGGGTCATCGGAAGCCTTCTCTAGTTCATCAAGAATACGTAGGACACTTGATCTCTTTGCCAGCAAATCGGCTCCGTAAATTACGTAGTACAACTTGTTCCTGGTATTCCTTCTGTATCTCATCAGGGAGACCATAGCAATAGGATCGATTTGTGTATGGAAGGCTTTCCCAATAGCTCCCCTAAAACTGGTGGGCCCGAAAACTGGGAGAACTATATAGGGGCCTGGACCAGCTCCCCATTTTTTCAGGGTATCGCCGAGGGAAGTATTCCGGGATCCTAGGCCAATTCTAGAAGCAACATCAACCATACCGAAAAAACCAAAAAGGGTATTAACAATAAATCCAAAAAATGTTTTGACAACGTGCTCAGAATCTCTTTGTAGCATAAAATTTATGACCCTGACTGGTGCGAAGAAATTGAATGTAAAATTTTCGATACCAGTTCTCACGACGCCTGGCAAAATAGATCTATAAACGAGGGCAACTGGTTTGATGAAAACTTTATCAAGGGCATTGTTAATCTTGAACATCAGGCGGTTATACGGTTCGAGAGGATCATAGATCCAATCCAATTCATCTTCCTCGAGAAGCGATCCTTCCAATTCTTCTTCTAATTCATCCGCAATCCCCACCTGTCCCTGGCAGAAGCATACCAACACCACAAAAATTGCAATCCTCAAAGTTGCCCTGTTCACTTTTTACAAAAAATCATGGACGCCATAGTACAACAGATCACGTGGCCACGATCAACATGAATTTGCGTCAAAATAGAACTATTGCAATCGTTCCCAGACTTCTGACATCATAACAATTATATTTCGGCAATTGATACTTAAGATGATATCTGGTATCAGTTCTGCTCGTTCGATTGAGATTTAATTGCCGATATACTTTGGGGAAGAGTAAATTGATCAGGTTAATCAAGTTAATTTGCCTACAATCTGGATTATGTTTGTTGTGTGCTTCCTGCTGGGCCTCAGACGACGAAGGCCGATTCTATATTGATCAAAATCTGGCGAAAAAAATCATTGATGAGGCCAAAATCATTTACCTCGATGAGGTCCTTTTAAAAAATATAGTGTACGATATTATCGCATCGGAAGCTATAACAAGCCGATCACCAAGATTTGATGGAGTTTCCCAGTGGATCATCAGGTTAGTGGATAATCCATATCCAGGCGGAGGATCAGGAAATCCCCCAGGGCCAGATGAGTTAGTTCCCTTTTTGTGTATTCTCTGGGAAGGGTTATTTGTTAGGGATGAATTTGTCCAAATCCAAGCTCAGATTTATGCAGTATTCCTAGTTATCCGAGAAAAGTTACCCACAATGGATTCAAAAATTAACGACCTGCTTAGTAGGTTTAGGGGAATCGAGGAAATGGCAAACTGGAACGGTGATTAGTCAGCTTAGTCCTCAATAAAAATTAATCAACTGAGCTTTAATTTGTAATTAACTATTTTTCATTACACTTTACTTAAGCCTACTATAAAACGATAGGTATAGTGTGATGAAGGAAATAATAAAATGGGCTGCCCTGGCCTGTGGCTTGAGCTTGTTATCTTGCCAGGCCAGTTCAACGACGGAAGTAGAATTCGCAATTGGGATGGGGGCAATTGATGCTCAATTGGAACAAGGCGGGGGCAGCCTCATAGAGGACTCTCTCCTCCCCTCACTCTCGTATACTGATAGCAATACGGTGAGAATCTCTAATGGTAGTGTCCTTAATTTTGCGGCAGGCGATGCCGTCGGAAGTTTCATCAGATTTGCTTCATCTGCGAATGATGTTCCAAACCCGCTGTGCATCTCCCATTCCGGATTGGTCGTGAACGATGACCCAAGAGTTGTGTACGAAATTTTGAATGGGTTGCGTTCCGGCTCCATGATGGGAGACTACCAGCCGCAGCCAGCAGCTCTGGATCTTATGTTGAGAAACCTACGAGCCAGATACAGTAATCTTTTGGGCTTCCCAGGAAGTGTGGATGCTGCTAGCTTAGCTGTCGTTCCATTCTGTTTACAGGCTAATGGAACACCGACCCAGGTTCTTACCGGGATTACACCACACGTCCAGATTGAGGACCTTTACTCTGCCGTAGAAATATATAACGGAAATGTTTTCGTCAGACCGCTCTGCAAACCCGTACCATTAGAGTCTACGAGGGCCTTCTTGAAAGCGCATATCGGGCGCCCATATGAAGGATTTCTGACCTTCGCGGATTTATTGCGAGCTCCAATGGCTGCCAATAAAACCGAAGACATCAAGAGATTGTTTTGCAGTGAGCTGGTTGCTCTATTTTACAGGACGTACTGTGGACTCTCGATCAGCAACGTGAGCAACGTTATTCCGGAAAGTTTTGGATCCGGAGCCGGAGAATATGATCTCTTGCGGTCGATTGCTTCCAGGGAAATACCTTTGAAGCTGCGCCATAATTTCTCTACGCCTGATCCCGATGGATATTGCTGCAGAGGATGCCTCCTGTTTTAATCTCCTTTCTGCTCTGAAACACTTTCTAAAGTTAGCTTCCTGAGGCCAATCTGTCGTATCATACGATGGTTCGGTAACGGAATTTTTGTTGAGTTGGCAGGGTTAGGAAGTATGTTCAGGTCGGTTCGTGGAATGAAAGATCTTTACGGTCGCGAATCCGATAAATTTGACTTTATACTCAGTAAATTCAAGTCGGTTGGTGAAAGATACGGATTCGGAATGATCTATACTCCAATTTTGGAGTATACTGATGTTTTTCTCAGATCTATTGGTGATGAGACGGATGTCGTTTCAAAGGAGATGTATACGTTCCTGGATAAGGGAGAAGAGTCGGTTACACTACGTCCAGAAGGAACGGCAGGAGTCATCAGGGCCGTCGTCTGCGAGCATATGGATCAGTGTCTCCCAGTTAAGCTGATGTATTGTGGAGAAATGTTTAGGTATGATCGCCCTCAAAAGGGACGATTCCGGCAGTTCAGGCAGTTCGGCCTCGAATACATCGGAGATAAAAGCCCGCATACCGACGCGATTACAATTGCCATAGCCGCGGACTGTATTCGATCAATCGGGTTTTTTGATTTTAAAATTTCGCTCAATTCCTTGGGAGATGATGAAACTCGAGAAAACTATACGAAGGCTATTGTGAAGTATTTTTCACGTCATGAGGATAGATTATCCGACGAATCCAAATCCAGACTAAGAAAAAATCCATTAAGGATTTTGGA
Source organism: Holosporales bacterium (assembly GCA_031281515.1). Classification (GTDB taxonomy): domain Bacteria; phylum Pseudomonadota; class Alphaproteobacteria; order RUG11792; family RUG11792; genus JAIRNI01. The sequence continues at coordinate 4,837 of JAITFF010000024.1, forward strand.
TTCCAAAGATAAACAGGATATTGAAATTTGCTCTATGGCACCAATTTTGATGGACTATCTCAGCAAGGAATCACGGACGTACTTTAATAGGGTGTGTTCTTTGTTGGGAGATTATGAAATAAATTATGAGATCGATAACTTTTTGGTAAGAGGATTGGATTATTATAGCCACACAGCCTTTGAGATACACCCTACGGCCGGTTCGTATAGGGAAGCCCTGGGCGGAGGGGGTAGATACGACAAATTGCTGTCTATTTTCGGTGGACAGGAAGCTTCTGGAATAGGTTTTGCCATAGGAATCGAGAGATTAATGTTCCTGATGGATGAATTTTTTACTCAACAGAAAAAGAGGAAAGTCGCGGTAGTACCGGTATCTGAAGCGGAAACCTCTACCGCATTTGCAATTTTCAGGGATTTACAGAATTGCCAGATAGCTTCTGAATTTATCCATCTTGGTAACCTCGGTAAGAAGATGAAGATCGCTGACAGGCTGGGATGCGATATCGCGATAATAATAGGGGAAAACGAAATTCAATCCAAAACTGTGACATTAAAATTCATGAATAACAGAGAAGCTGAAAATAAAAACAAGACCGTCCGAGGCGCCGATCTGATCCAATTCTTAAGAACTACACTGGATAATCAGCCTGCTTGCACATAACTGTCTGCCAAATCAAGGTCTGTCTTTGCAATCCCATCTGTTTTTTTCGGATATCTGAACGGTTTATGCTATAATACCTCCAGTTCGTTTTACGTATGCGGAGGAGTTATGGGTTTTACATCTGGGCCAATTCAGGTCAACGAGGGCCTGAGAAAGTATATGCTGTCTGTTTTTAATAAGATGTTTATGGCGCTGTGCCTGACGGGTGGTGTTTCGTTTGTATGTGGATCAAATCCAGAGGTAGTTGCGGCAATGCAGGGTGGACTCTCCACTTTGCTGTTCGTCGTGACCTTAGGCATAGTATTTTACCTTTCATCGAGAATCGGTAAGATATCTCCCGACACGGCGCAGGCTCTGTTTTGGGTGTATGCTGCCCTCGTTGGAGCATCCATTTCGCCGATCATAGCGAGGTACACAGGAGAGAGCATCGCGAACGCCTTTTTCACGTCGGCGGCCTTCTTCGGCGGTCTTAGTCTATACGGCTACACCACATCTAAGGATCTAACCGGGATCGGATCATTTATGCTCACTGGTCTGATAGTCGTGATCCTGTCGTCATTCATCAATGTTTTCTTCCTGCACAATTCGTTGTTGGAGACTGGATTGTCCGTTCTGAGTGTCATCATTTTTAGTGGCCTTACAATGTATGACATACAGAAAATAAAGCATTACTACAGTGAAACTCAGGGAGATGAGGTTGTTGCCAAATGCTCTATCATTGGTGCTCTGGCCCTCTATTTGGATTTCCTGAATCTTTTCCTGGCCTTGCTACGGATCGTCGGGAATAGAAAGTAATACTAGATGTCATCGTATGGAATTGAAGGGTAGCAGGACCGAAAGGAATTTGATGGAAGCCTTTGCTGGAGAGTCTCAGGCGAGGAATAAGTATTCTTATTTCTCATCTCAGGCGAAAAAGGAGGGCTATGTTCAGATCAGCAAGATTTTCGACGAAATAGCCGACAATGAAAAAGAGCACGCAAAAATCTGGTTTAAGATTCTAAATGGCGGATCCATCTCCGAAACGGTCGATAACTTAAGGTCTGCAATCGACGGTGAGAACTACGAATGGGTGAGCATGTATGCCAACTTTGCGGTTGAGGCCGAGGAAGAGGGGTTTACCGAAATCGCCTACCTTTTCAGAGCAGTTGCCGCGATCGAGAAATCTCACGAAGAAAAATATAAGCGACTCCTGAAATCGATTATGGATGGTACGGTATTTGCGAGAGACGATTCAGTTACCTGGAAATGCAGCAATTGTGGGTATTTGGCTACGAACGAAAAAAGGGCTCCTGCTGTGTGTCCAGTCTGTAAACACGAATCTGGCTACTTTGAATTGGAAGAGAATAACAACTAGATGATCGTCCGGATTCTGGCTTCAGTGGGGACGTATAGGTCGATCCTGTGTCTAGACGGGAATCTGAGGAATCTTGAGGGTATCGTCGGGAAGCTTGGATTACCGCTGATAGCAGCCGATGGGGCTGCCAATCAGGTTATAGCTCTCGGTCTGAATCCAGATCTTATCATCGGTGATCTCGATAGCGTGAACTCCGATCTCCTCATCCGGTTTAACTATCTAGAGCTGGCTGATCAGGATACTTCGGATTTTCAGAAAGCTCTCGTCTATTTAAGCGAGAATGCTCTACTTCCCAGTATAATTCTTGGGATATCCGGCGGGAATATTGATCATATCATTAACAACACCAATATATTCCTTTCGTACGACGATAATATATTCATTGATGGAGATATTATCGGTATGAAGATAACAGGGAAAAGAATTTTCAGGCAAATTCCGATCAATACAAAGTTATCGATTTTCGGGATTCCAGAGTGTAACGTTACAACCTCTGGTCTGAAATGGGAATTGAAATCCGCAGATTTGGCATTCGCCACGTATCCTCATATGTCCAATATATTCGGATACAATTCCTGCTTTAACAGAACGGTATCAGAAAATTTTACTATCGAAGTTACGGCGGGAACTGCTTTATTACTAATCTATTCATCTGACGTTGTTGATGCTGGTTCTGGATTAGACTATGCCAAGAAATAGCTTTGCTAGTTTGGTTAAAAAGTGGTTTATGTCGATAGATAGCATATCGCTTTTCGTTGTTGCCGGACTCGTTTCGATCGGTACTTGGGTCAGCATAGCGTCGACTCCGTCTGTCGCCATGAAACTCGGTCTTCCTCCATTTCATTTCGTCAAACAGCATATGATAATTCTTCTGATATCCATAATCGTGATGATTTTCGTCTCATTTCTACAAATTAATCACATAAAAAGATTATCTGTGGCAGGATATTTCGGGTGTTTAGTCCTAGTCATCCTGACCCTGGCAATTGGAAGCGAGATAAAAGGAGCGAAACGATGGCTTAATTTTTTCGGATTTTCTATGCAGCCATCGGAATTTTTTAAGCCAATCCTGGCGGTGACAAATGCTTGGCTTATCACTGAGCAGTATAGAGATCGAAAATTTCCTGGAATAATGGTGTCTGGAATTAGTGTACTGATAATAATTCCAGTTCTATTACTACAACCGGATATCGGAATGACAGTTACCATCTTTTCATCGTGGATTGGGCAGCTCTTTATATCGGGTTTGTCCACCATAATGCTGATATGCTTCCTGCTTTCCGCGATCGGAGCACTCTTCGGATTGTATTTTACGGTTCCGCATGTAGCAAATCGAATCGATAGATTCATGATGAGTGGTGGGGAAGACGCAGATATGTATCAGGTACAAAAATCTCTGGAGGCGTTTAAGAGTGGTGGATTATTCGGAAAGGGACCAGGCGAAGGCGTCATAAAAACTATGGTTCCAGATTCTCACTCAGATTTCGTATTTTCTGTCATCGCTGAGGAATATGGATTCATTGTATGTTCGGTAATAATTGCCCTGTTCTCCATTCTTATCGTTCGATCCATGATGAGGGCAACGGCGTCATCTAGCATCTTCAGCATTTGCGCTACTTTTGGGATAGTGTTTCAGCTTGGATTACAGACTCTCATTAATGCCGCTACATCTTTGAACCTCATTCCGACGAAGGGAATGACGATGCCATTCATCAGCTATGGGGGTAGCTCTTTTTTAGCATCGGCCATCAGCGTTGGAATTTTACTGGCGATAACGAAGAGGCAGTCAATGATGATCGCCGAAATACAGCAATTAAAATTTATTAAGAGTAGTAAAAGATAATAAAGCTCTTATATATACAATGCCGAAATACCCGAATATATCGACACGGCGGAAGTGGTGGTCACAACAGGGATCGAACCTGTGACCC